>CADCDY010000143.1 GCA_902800245.1 uncultured Prevotellaceae bacterium | reverse complement strand
TTGATGGCTGCTATGCGACAGCCCTTGCGGATGAGTGAGCTGGCATGGAACAGCAGTTTGTCGGGGTTGGAGATGTTTTCGATATAGAGCAGCTTGACCAGTGAGTCCGTTTCGGCATTGAAGTGTTCGTCCATGTATTGCAGCACGTCCTCGATGCCAATCTGCTTGCCGTTGCCGATGGACCAGACGCTGTTGAACTGCAGGCCCTTGATGACGGCACTCTCGAGGATGAATACCGCCGTGGCACCGGAGCCTGAGACGAAATCGACACCCTTGGGATTGAGCGCGGGAATGGGTTTTGTGAATACCGAATGGTGGTCGCGGGTGAGCAGTCCGATGCAGTTGGGACCGATGAGTGCGGCACCATACTGTTCGCAGGTGTCGAGGATGCGCTGTTCCATGACGGCACCGGCCTTAGTCTCTTCGCCGAAGCCCGCAGAGATGATAATGAACGCGCGGGTGCCCTTGTCGCGTGCCAGCAGTTCGACGGTATCGGGACACAGTTTGGCGGGAACGACGAGGATGGCCAGTTCGGTGGGTGGCAGTTCGTTGGCATCGTGGAACACCTTGATGCCCTGTACCTCGTCCTCTTTTGGATTCACCACGCGCAGGGTACCTTTGAATCCTCCCTGCAGGATGTTACGTACGACGGCGCCACCGGGTTTGTGGACGTTGTTGGACCCTCCGATGACGACAATGCTCTGGGGTTGTAGCAGCTCGCGATTGATCATATTGCTCGTTGTATAGTTTTAAAGATTTGTGCAAAGATAGTGATTTTTTTTTAATAATTGATAATTGATAATGGATAATTGATAATTTTTTAGTACTTTTGTCCCTTAGTATTAAATATACGCGTTATGAAACGGAATTTTTTTGTGTTATTGGCAGTCATGCTGCTGGTACCTATGGGAGTATTTAGTCAGACATATCAGGACCTGTGGAAGCAGGTGGAAAAGGCTTTGGACAAGGATCTGCCCAAGACCGCGATGGAGCACCTGCAGAAGATAGAGACGAAGGCGCAGAAAGAGCGTGCCTACGGACAATTGTTGCGGGCTACGCTGTCGTATGCCCGTCAGCAGTCGCGGATAGCCCCCGACTCGTTGCAGCCTGCCGTCGTTCGACTGGAAAAGAAAGCTGAGGCGACTCAGGACGTGGCGCTGAAAGCCGTGTATCATACCGTGTTGTCGAAGATTTACGAGGACAACGGTCGCACGTTAGGCGAGGAGTCTGCTGACAAGGCGGCGAAATACAAGCAACAGGCGATGTTGCATCCTGAGGCGTTGGCAAAGGTGAAGACCGAGCCGTATGAACCCTTCGTCATCACGGGCAAGGACAGCAAGACGTACTATGACGACGACCTGCTGAGCGTGGTAGGACGGTCGTTGGATGCGTGGCAGTGGTTGCACGAATACTATTCGAAGACGGGCAACCGCCGGGCGGCATGTCTGACGGGTGTCGAAGCCTTCAATGACAAGGCGTCGCTGGACTCGCTGGCGACGGTGTATGGTGACCTGCCCGAGGCCTGTGAGATTGCCATCAAGCGGCTGGGCATGATGGACGAGAAAGACGCTGCTGCCGTCAAGGAGCGCATCACCTATCTGCGTGAGTCGCTCGGGAAGTGGGGTTCGTGGCAGCGTGCTAATAGGTTGCGTAACGAAGAAACGGATATGACGCGTCCGACGTTTACGGCCGTCATGCCCCATCGGGTGGCGATGCCCCAGGAGCGTCAGACCGTGCAGCTGACATCGTTGCGGAACATCGAGACGCTGACCATGCAGGTGTATGGCACGAACCTGAAGGGCGATACGGAGCTGAATCCCGGCATCGAGAAAGACTATAAGAAGATGAAGTCGCACCTGACGCTGCGTGCAGACCTGACGCGGACGCTGCATTTCAGCGGTCATCAGGACTACGAGAGTTTTGAGGACTCCGTGGAACTGCCCGGACTGGAGCCCGGCGTGTATATGATAGAATGGTCGTCGCCCCAGACGGAGACGTCGCGGAAACTGTATTTCGTGTCGGGCGTGAGACTGATGGCGCAGGCCATGCCGGAAAAGCAGATGCGCTATGTCGTCGTCGATGCCCGAACGGGACAGCCCATCCCGAAGGCTACAGTACGGCTGACATACCGCGGAGGGTGGAAGCAGTCGGCGAAGACCGATGTGCTGACGTGTAACGACGAGGGGGAGCTGATGTGTGACTTCTCCGAGCGTACGCCGTCGGAGGTGATGGTATATACGAAGAGCGACGAGTATAATCCGTCGATGGGTGTCAACGGCCGTTATACCTGTTATTCGCGGGAATATACGTCGGAACATACCAATGTGTTTACGGACCGTTCGATATACCGATCGGGCCAGACGGTGCATGTGGCGGCTATCGTGTGGAAGGAAGAGTCGGCATTGGACAATGTCGCCGTGGAGAACAAGCGCGTACATGTGGAACTGCGTGACGCCAACTACAAGGTGGTGGCAGAACAGTGGGTGACCACCGACCGCTATGGCAAGTGTGCCACGGAACTGACATTGCCAAAGGGATTGTTGAACGGACGCTTTACGGTGAGGGCCAACAACACGTCGACGACCATCAGCGTAGAAGAATACAAGCGTCCGACGTTCCAGGTGGAGTTTGACGAATACAAGGCGTCATACCAGCAGGGTGATACCGTGCGTGCCAAGGGTAAGGCCATGAGTTATGCCGGTGTGCCCGTACAGGGAGCAAAAGTGAAGTATACCGTCAGTCGTCAGGTGGCATTCTGGTGGTTGTCTTACTCATGGTACTGGGAAGGCGGCTATTTCGGCAACGGCCGTACGAAGGAAGTGGTGAAGGAAGGCGAGGCCGTGACCGGTGACGACGGCACGTTCGAGGTGGAGATGCCCATGACGCTGCCTGAGGATGACGGCAAGTATCCGATGTACTATAGCTTTGTGGCAGAGACGGAGGTGACGGATGTGGCAGGTGAGACACATCATGGTTCAATGAGTCTGCCGCTGGGCACGAAGGCTACCGCCCTGACGTGCAGTATGCCGCAGAAGGTGCGTAGCGACCAGATGCCGCAGGTGACCTTCTCACGTAGGAATGCTGCCGGAAAGGAGATAGAAGGAGTGGTGAAATACCGTGTTGACGGTGGTAAGTGGAAGGAGTGTGCCGCTAACGAGGCACAACCGACGACACCGTGGAAGTTGAAGAGCGGCGAGCACCGCCTGGAAGCTACGTGTGGCGACGATAGTGTGGATATGACCTTTGTGGTCTTCGGTCTCAACGACAGCAAACCCGCCACAACGACACACGACTGGTTCTATGTGTCTGAAAGCCAATTCCCCAGCGACGGCACACCCGTGACGTTGCAGATTGGTGCCAGCGACCCCGATCTCCATATCGTCTATGGCATCTATGCCGGTGACAAGATCATTGAAAGTGGGGTAGTGAAAAAGAGCGGTGAACTGTTGAACAGGAAACTGAAATATAAGGATGAATACGGCAACGGTCTGTTGCTGAGTTATGCGTGGGTGAAGGATGGCGTGTGCTATAGCCACCAGCAAACCATCAAACGCCCGATGCCCGACAAGAAGCTGCGTCTGACATGGGAAACGTTCCGCGACCGTCTGACACCCGGACAGCAGGAGGAATGGCGCCTGAAAGTGGTGAATCCGGACGGCACACCTGCTGATGCGTCGCTGCTGGCGGTGCTCTACGACAAGAGTCTTGACCAAATCAAGACGCACAACTGGTCGTTCGCGCCCACCAACTATTTGCCGCAGCCCTCGACCAGTTGGCAGTTCCGTACTACGGGTAAACTGTCGTGGTCCGCATCGCAGGCCTACAAGACGCCGCTGGACTTCAAGAACCTCGATTTCAGCCGGTTCGACGAGAGTATCCTGCCCAGTAGCTATATCGCCTACGGACGAGTTTATGATCACAGACGCATGATGAGGGCGAACGCCGTGGAGGACACTGGTATGATGGTGATGGAAGAGGCTCCGGCGATGGCTACAGCTGCCAACGATGTTGTGGTGTCTTCCCTTGCTGAGAAGAAGGAAGCGAAGCTCTTCGATGCTGTCGTCGAGACCGTGACTGAAACGGCAGAAGAGCAGCATGAAGATAATGTGCAGGTGCGTGAGAACCTGGACGAAACGGCATTCTGTTATCCTACGCTGACGACCGACGAAAAGGGTCAGGTGGTGATGACGTTCACGTTGCCAGAGAGTCTGACGACATGGCGCTTTATGGGTATTGCCAATACGCAGCAGATGTTGTATGGCAGTATTGAGGGTGAGGCTGTGGCTCAGAAGGATGTGATGGTACAGCCCAATGTGCCCCGCTTCGTTCGTATGGGTGATGAGGCACAGATTTCGACCCGTATCTTCAATACCGGAGAGAAGACGGTTGCCGGCAATGCCAAGCTGCAACTGATCGACCCTGAGAGCAATGCGGTGGTTAAGGAACAATCGGTACCCTTTAGCGTTGAGGCCGGCAAGACGGGCTCTGCAACGTTCAAGGTTTCCATCGACAATACTCAGTGGTCGTTGCTGATTTGCAAGATCAGTGCTGTGGGTGACGGTTTCTCGGATGGTGAACAACACTATCTGCCCGTGTTGCCCGATAGGGAGTATGTCACCAAGACCGTTCCCTACACCCAGCATGAGCCCGGTGTGAAGACCATCGACCTGACAAAGCTCTTCCCGCAGGGAACGACGCAGCAGAAGCTGACCGTAGAATATACGAACAATCCTGCGTGGCTGATGGTGCAGTCGCTGCCCACCTTAGGACAGCCGAGTGAACATAGTGCCATCGACCAGGCTGCGAGCTACTATAGCAATCTGTTGGCAAAGACGCTGTTGAACCAGAGTCCGCAGGTGAAGACGACCTTCAAACTGTGGCAGCAGGAAGAGACGCAGGCGTCGTTGACCTCGCAACTGGAGAAGAACCAGGAACTGAAGGACCTCGTGCTGAGTGAGACGCCGTGGGTGTGGGCTGCCGACCGTGAGAGTGAACAGAAGCAGCGACTCTCCGACTTCTTCGACGAGAACGGAATTTCTAACCGTCTGACAATGGCCCTCGAGAAGTTGCAGAAGTTGCAGAACGGCGACGGTTCGTTCTCGTGGTATCCGGGCATGCAGGGCAGCACGTATATTACCGTGGCTGTCGAGGAGATGCTGGTACGTCTGAACCGGATGTTCATCGGCAACGAAATCGTTGATTTGGTGAAGGAGATGAAGAAACAGGAGAAGAAAGGCCGCAAGCCGTCGTTCCCGTCGTTTACGGCCCTGCGCTGGCTTTACCTCTGTGCCCTCGACGGTCGGAAACTGCCGAGTGACGTGCAGGCTGCCAACGACTATCTGTTGCCTTTACTGAAGAAGGATATCCAGCGTCAGACCATTTATGAGAAGGCCCTCTCGGCTATCATCCTCTCTAAGAATGGTGAGACGCGCAAGGCTGCCGAATACGTGCAGAGCCTGAAGGAATATACGGTATTCACCGAGGAGATGGGCCGCTACTATGACACCCCGCGTGCCGGCTATTCGTGGTACGATTACAAGATTCCTACGGAGGTGGCCGCCATTGAGGCCATCCAGATGGTGACACCAAACGATATGCAGACCGTTGACGAGATGCGTCGCTGGCTGTTGCAGGAGAAGCGTACCCAGATGTGGGATACCCCCATCAATAGCGTCAACGCCATCTGGGCATTCCTCAATGGTAATGCTACCACGCTGACAACCACACAGCCCGCCACAGTCCTCGCAGTTGACGGTTCACCCGTTGACACCCCCAAGGCTACCGCAGGCATTGGCTATGTGAAGACCGCCATGACGGATCCTATTGGCAAGACCTTCACGGCTACGAAGACCTCCGAAGGTACGTCGTGGGGTGCCGTCTATGCACAGTTCTTCCAGAAAACCAGCGAGGTGGAACAGAGCAATGGCGGTATTACGGTGAAACGCGAGGTGCTTGCGGCAAAACCGCAAGCCGCGCTGAAGGTTGGCGATCGCATCAAAGTCCGCATCACCATCGAATGTTCGCGCGACCTTGACTTCGTACAGGTTTCCGACCGCCGTGCTGCTTGTATGGAACCCGTCCGTCAACTCTCGGGTTATCAGCAGGGGGCCTATGTGTCGCCTAAGGATTGTGCTACGAATTATTTCTATTATGGTCTGTCGAAGGGCAAGCACCAGATAGAGACAGAATATTATATCGACCGTGCCGGCAAATATGAGAGCGGTACGTGCACTGTGCAGTGTGCCTATGCTCCGGAATATCGTGCCACGGCGCCGTCGATGACTTTTAACGTAAAAGAATGATGAAAAGAAAACTGATCATACCCTCGTTGCTCCTGTTGGCGACGTTGCCGGTGGCTGCACAGAAGTTGGTTGTTGAGCAGACCACCGTCGATGTCGGTCGAACAGGCTATGAGCACCCCATTACGGCCGTCTTCAAGTGTCGTAACAAAAGTAGCAAGAAACTGCGCATCAGTCAGGTGAAGCCCGACTGCTACTGTGTGGCTGCAGAATATCCGAAAGGTGATATCGCCGGTGGTGAGCAATTCCAAATCCAGCTGACATATAATGCGCGCCAATTAGGACATTTCAACCAACAGGCAGCCATTGTCAGCAATGCCTCGTCGAAGCCCGTGTACGTGACGATGAAGGGCGTTGTGCTGGAACGTTATGTCGACCTCTCTGCCAACTACCCTGTGGCGATGGGTGAACTGCGCCTCGACAAGAACGACCTGGAGTTTGATGACGTGAATCGTGGCGACCAGTTGGTGCAGGAGTTGCACCTGTATAATTACGGTTCCCAGAACATGCAACCCAACCTGCTTCATCTGCCTCCTTATCTGACGGCGGTGATGCAGCCTGAAAAGCTGGCTCCTGGCGAAGAGGGCGTGATGACGGTTCGTCTGAATTCTTCCAAGTTGCACGACTACGGCTTGACGCAGACTGCTGTGTATATGGCAAGCAACATTGGTGATAAGGTACGTGCCGACCATGAAATCGGTGTGTCGGTAGTATTGCTGCCATCGTTCCTCAAACAGGTGAAAAATCCCCCACATATCCAGTTGTCGGATATTGTCAATACCGGTGAGTCAGTATTGCAGATTTCTTCGTTGCAGATGTTTACCAACGGACTGAAGATATCGTTGAACAAGAGTTATCTGCAACCTGGCGAAAGTACCAAACTGAAGATTACGGCCTATCGCAGCGACTTGCTGAAGGTGCGCACGCGACCCCGAATCCTGATGATTACCAACGACCCCCAGAAGCCGAAGGTGACCATTACCATCAATGCAAAATAACTCTTACATCATACATCTTACATCTCACATCAATTATGGATCATCCCGAGAACAGTTCAGAATATGCCGGCCTGCAGGTGAATAGCGGTGTCGAGCAACCGTCCATCATCAATCCCTATCTGAAACATCGTCGTGTGCAGCGTCGTGAACTCTCTGCTGCCGATATGGTTGAGGGTATCGTCAAAGGCGACGTCACCATCCTCTCGCAGGCTGTGACGCTGGTGGAGAGTGTCAATCCCGACCATCAGGCAAAGGCCCAGGAGGTCATCAACAAGTGTCTACCCTATAGCGGCAACAGCATCCGTGTGGGTATCAGTGGTGTTCCCGGTGCAGGAAAATCGACTTCCATTGACGAGTTTGGCATCCACGTACTGAAAGAGAAAGGCGGTAAGTTGGCGGTGTTGGCTATTGACCCCTCATCGGAACGCTCGAAGGGTAGTATCCTGGGTGATAAGACGCGTATGGAGAAGCTCTCCACTCATCCGGACTCGTTCATCCGCCCTAGTCCGACGGCAGGTTCTCTGGGTGGCGTGGCCCGTAAGACGCGTGAGACCATTATCCTCTGCGAGGCTGCCGGCTTCGACAAGATTTTCGTCGAGACAGTGGGTGTGGGACAGAGTGAGACGGCCTGCCATTCGATGGTCGATTTCTTCCTGCTCATCCAGTTGGCAGGTACGGGTGACGACCTGCAGGGCATCAAACGTGGTATCATGGAAATCTGCGATGCCATTGTCATCAACAAGTGCGACGGCGATAACGTTGACAAATGCCACATGGCGGCGACGAATTTCCGCAATGCCCTCCATTTCTTCCCCATGCCCGAGAGCGGATGGTTGCCGAAGGTGCTGTGCTACAGCGGTTTCTACGGCTATGGCATCAAGGAGGTTTGGGACATGATTTACGAATATATGGATTTCGTCAAGGACAACGGCTACTTCGCCTATCGTCGTAATGAGCAGTCGAAATACTGGATGTATGAAAGCATCAACGAACACCTGCGCCTGAATTTCTATAATAATGATGTCATCAAGCGCCAGTTACAGGCTGCAGAACGCTCCGTTTTGGCTGGTGAACAGACGTCGTTTGCTGCTGCCCAGCAGTTGCTCGATAACTATTTTGAACAAATCAAACATGTTACAGATTGAAATCGATAACGGTAGCGGATTCTGCTTCGGAGTGACTACCGCCATTCAGAAGGCCGAAGAGGAACTGGAGAAGGGTACACAGCTCTATTGTCTGGGCGATATCGTTCATAACGGCATGGAGTGTGAACGTCTGCGTGCAATGGGACTGGTGACTATCGACCATGAGCAGATGGCTCGCTTGCACGACGTAACAGTGCTGCTGCGTGCTCATGGCGAACCCCCTGAGACCTACGAGATGGCTCGTCGTAACAATATCGAAATCATTGACGCTACCTGTCCTGTGGTGTTGCAGTTGCAGAAACGCATCAAGAAACAGTATGAGGCAACTCATACCTCTAACCTCTCGCCACTTACCTCTCAAATCGTCATTTTCGGCAAAAAAGGTCATGCCGAAGTGTTGGGACTGGTAGGTCAGACCCGTTCGGATGCCATTATCATCGAGAGTCTCGAGGAGGCGACGAAGCTCGATTTCTCGCACGACATCTACCTCTATTCACAGACCACGAAGTCGCTTGACGAGTTTCATCGCATCATTGAGTATATCCAGCAGCACATCTCACCGTCCGCAACGTTTCGGAGTTTCGACACTATCTGTCGCTCGGTAGCCAACCGGATGCCGAACATCTCGCAGTTTGCCACCAAGCACGACCTCATCCTTTTCGTCTGCGGAAGGAAGAGCTCGAATGGCAAGGTGCTCTATAACGAATGTCTGCGCGTCAATCCCAATACGCACCTCATCGAAGGACCTGAGGAAATAGACCCTTCGTGGCTGGCAGATATCAGGACAGTAGGTATCTGCGGTGCCACCAGCACACCAAAGTGGCTGATGGAACAGTGTCGCGATGTGATTGTCGCAATGGAGTGAGTGTTATGCTTTGACGGCTTCGTTGAAGCGGTCCATGAGCCATTGCTTCTGTTCGGCAATGGTCATATTCGAATTGTCCAGCTCTATGGCGTCGTCAGCCTTGCGCAAGGGTGATACCTCACGGTGGCTGTCGATGTAGTCGCGCTCCTCGACATTCTTCAGGATTTCGTCGAAGTCGGCCTCCATGCCTTTCGCCTTCAACTCGTCATAACGGCGCTGGGCACGAACCTTTGCTGAGGCTGTGACAAACACCTTCAGTTCGGCATCGGGGAATACGACGGTACCGATGTCGCGACCGTCCATCACCACCCCCTTGTCCTTGCCCATCTGTTGCTGCTGGGCAACCATTGCCTCGCGTACAAAGCCCAGTGTGGCAATGGGGCTGACGTGGTTCGACACTTCCATCGTACGGATGTCGTGCTCAACGAGTTCACCGTTCAGGTAAGTGTCAGGACGTCCTGTCTCGGCATTGAACTTAAACGAAATCTGGATATTCGCCATCTGCTGGCGCAGGGCTTCTTCGTCGATGACGTTGTTGGTAAAAATCCCATTACGCAGGGCATAGAGCGTTACACTACGATACATGGCTCCTGTGTCGACATAAACGTAACCCACTTCGCGGGCCAAATCCTTGGCCATCGTGCTTTTTCCGCATGAGCTATGGCCGTCAATAGCTATAGTTATCTTTTTCATAATGCATAACTTACGTTGATTAATAATGACGAAGCCGATACGTGATATTTCGCATAGGCCACGTGTAGTTTGAAACGCTCCAGCTGGAGTCCGGCACCCAACGACAGTCCTGCTCCGTGGTTGCTGTCTCCTTCGCTGTCGGTAATCTTCATCTCACTGGCACGTCGGAAATTATAGCCTGCAGCCACGTAGATGTTCTCGCCTAACAGCAGGTCGGCACCCACGGCCACATGCTTGATGAATCCCTGATCCCAGTTGTTCAGTCGCGACAGGGTTGCCGACAGGCGTAGCGGTGAACCGATGAGGCGTTTCGTCACACCCAGCTGCAAGTCCAGCGGGATACGTTCGAAATCGTCCTCGTAGGCTTTGATTTGTCCGCCCAGATTCTTGGCAACAGCCGATAACGACCATCCGCGGTCCTCGTCGGCATAGTTCAGTCCCAGGTCAATGCCTACAGCTGCTGAATTGTAGCTGGCGATGTGCGAGTGGATGAAGCGCGCTGTGATACCACCGCTCAGACGGTTCGCCAACAGGTAGGCAAACGACCCTGCCAGCGCAATGTCACGGGCAGAAAACTCACCCATGTCTTCGTTGTTCACGCTGGTCTCCTTCATCTTGCCGTAATCCATATATTGTGCTGCGACACCCCATGTGGCACGTTCCTGATAGCCTTTGACGAATGATGCCGAGGCCGTCTTCGCCCCTTCCATATAGGTCATGAAGTTCAGGTTCAGCGTCTTGTCGCTCACGCCGCTGATGAGTGCCGGGTTATGGAAAATCAACGTAGCATCGTCCTCCGTCAGCGTGATGTTGTCACCACCCAATGCTGCAACATGGGCACTGACGGGAAGGCGCAGAAAACTGTACACTTCCTGGCTCTCCTGTGCTGCTGTCATAAGCACTGACAACGCCATAATGACTATTAATAGACCTTTTTTCATCTAATAATCTCTAAAACCGATGCAAAGATAACAATTAATTCTTAATTTATTTGTACCTTTGCCGAAAATTTCAGCGTGATGCATAAAACATGGAACAAAAAAAGACTCCACAGGCTGATATCGACCAGCGTCGCACCACAGGATTCCTCCTGGGACTGACGTTTGTCCTGGCATTGTTCTATGTCACGCTGGAGTGGAATAGCATTCCCGCCAACGATGATTTCGACCCCGTGGATCTCGGCGAAATGGTTCATGAGAGCGAACTCGTTCCGATGTCGAATCTGGAAACCATCACCCAATTGCAGGAGGAACACCAGGTTGATAAGGCCGAACAGTTGCGTATCGTGGATGATAATGTGGAGATCAGTGAACCTGACGAGGAAATGGAGAATGACAAGGAGGGTGAAGACGACACGCTGCTAAAGGAACTTGAAGAGTCGCTCGACGACGATAAGGCACTCGCCTCGATGGGTGTCGACCCCAATAACCCGCTCAATTTCCATATTGCCGAGGAACTGCCGCAGTTTCCCGGTGGTGCCGTCGAGTTCATGAAGTGGCTCACCAAGCACCTCCGCTATCCTTACAAAGCCCGTCAGGACAAGACGGAAGGCAAGGTGGTGGCCGTATTCTATGTCGAGAAGGACGGTAATATCAGTGGCATCAGTGTCACCAAGAAACTCTCTCCGGAGTGCGACCGTGAAGTCCTTCGCGTGCTGGGCATGATGCCTCAGTGGAAGCCTGGCATTCAAAACGACGAGCCCTGCCGCACCAAGGTCTGCATCCCGATCGTCTTTAAACTATAATGTCGAAATCCCGCAAATCCCGAAATAACAAAAATAAGAAAAAAATGAAACAACTCTCGTCCGACACCATCCTGCATCTGGTCAACGACTTTCTCGACCACCTGCCCTACGATCGTAAACCGGCCTCACTTTACGAGCCGGTACAATACGTGCTAGCCATTGGCGGCAAACGCATCCGTCCTGTTCTTGCCCTGCTGGGTTACAACCTCTGGCGCGAGCAGCCCGAGGATATCCTGATGCCGGCTGTTGGCTTGGAGACCTATCATAACTACACTCTGTTGCACGACGATCTCATGGACAATGCCGACCTGCGTCGCGGACAGCAGACGGTACATAAGAAGTGGAATGCCAACAAGGCCATCCTCTCGGGCGACTCCATGCTCGTACTGGCCTATCAGCGTGTAGCTCAGGTACCAGCCGATAAGTTGCAACCTGTGCTCGACCTCTTCACCACTACCGCTCTTGAAATCGGTGAAGGTCAGGAGTACGACATGTCGTTCGAGACGCGCAACGACGTCACCGAGGACGAGTATATCGAGATGATACGCCTGAAGACCTCCGTCCTGTTGGCCTGTGCGCTGAAGATGGGTGCCATCCTTGCCGATGCTCCGCAGAAGGATGCCGAACTGCTCTATCGTCTGGGCGAACAGGTGGGCCTCGCGTTCCAGTTGCAGGATGACCTGCTCGACGTCTATGGCGACCCCAAGGTCTTCGGCAAAGCCGTCGGTGGCGACATCGCATCGAATAAGAAGACCTACATGCTCATCAATGCCTTCAATCGTGCCAACGGCAAGCAGCGTGCCGAACTGGAACGATGGATTAATGCCAAGACGTTCAATCGCGAGGTGAAGGTGTCCGAGGTCACGCGCCTCTACGACGAGATTGGCATTCGTCAGCTCTGCGAGGAGAAAATCAATTATTACTTTGACCTGGCGCGTCAGACCCTTCGCGAAGTCAACATCCCCGACGAGCGTAAGCAGGCCCTCAGCGCCTACATGGACGAACTCCTCCACCGCAATAAATAAGCCAATAGCTAATAGCCAAATGCCAACAGCCAATTACATCGACACCCACTGCCACCTCGACGGCGAAGAATTCGCAGCAGATCGTGACGCCGTCGTCCAGCGAGCCCGCGAGGCTGGCTGTACGGCCGTCTTCCTGCCTGCCATTGATGTCGCTTCGTGCCATACCGTTCTCGACGTCTGCCGTCAGTATCCTGACTACTGCCGTCCCATGCTCGGCCTCCATCCCGAGGAGGTCCGTGCCGACTGGCGCGACCAGCTATTAGCTATTAGCAATTGGCTATTAGCTAACAGCCAAGAGCCAAAAGCCAAAAGCCAACAGCTAATAGCCATCGGCGAGGTCGGTCTCGACTACTATTGGAGCCGTGAGTTCGAGCATGAACAGCTGGAAGCCTTTGAGGAGCAGGTACGTTGGGCTGTCGAGCTGCAGCTGCCCTTGATGATTCACTGTCGCAAGGCACAAAACGAGATGGTCGCTATTATTAAAAGGTACGCGCACGACCTGCCCGGGGGCGTGTTCCATTGTTTTACGGGTAATGTCCAGGAGGCTCAGCAGCTGCTGGAGTTCGACCGCTTTATGTTAGGTATCGGTGGCGTACTCACGTTTAAGAAGAGCCACCTGCCCGAGACGCTGGCTGACGTCGTACCCCTCAATCGTATCGTCCTTGAGACCGATGCCCCCTATATGGCTCCCGTTCCCCTTCGCGGACAGCGCAACGAACCCGCCTTCATCCGTCACGTCATCACGCGTCTGGCCGAGGCTTACGGTGTCACCGAAGAGGAAATCTGCCGCCAAACCAATGCCAACGTCGCCCGCGTCTTTAAGCTTAATGGTTAACAAATCATAATTATCAATTGTCAATTGTCAATTGTCAAGCAGGGAGAGGTGCTCGAGTGGTTGAAGAGGCACGCCTGGAAAGCGTGTAACCGGCAAAACTGGTTCGCAGGTTCGAATCCTGTTCTCTCCGCGAAAATGACTTAAAGGGAATCAATCAGGTTCCCTTTTTCTATGCCTGATTATCAATTCTTTATAATGGTAACACTCTGATAATGAGATTTATAAGACATTATAAACCTCCAATTTTGTATGTATGATGAGTGATGAAGAAACAACATAAAGAATGGAAATAAGCGATATAAAAACGTTAGAGTTGAAAAGCGACCATAGGAGTGAAAGATTCCAAGTCTGGATGCTTAAAGTTTTCCGGCTGGTGGAGAGTGATTATCATGTAATAAGAAGCATGAACCGTCTTGATTACGCTGATTTAAGACGGAAAAAATCGTAAATGTGTTAAATCAAGACAAAGTTCCCAGAAAATTCGACGGTTAGAAATCCTTGATGGCACTGCCAGAAGAGACAAGAACATGTATAATTAAAAAAGGTATAAGAACTATGACACAAGAAGAAATGACATTGTTGGCAGACTTGATAGCCAAACGTACTGCCCCCATCGTCATCAAGCAACTTAAAGAAATGCGTGTTGACGAAAGTAATGACCTCATTGATAGCAGGGAGGCTGCCAGACTGCTCGGGCTTACCCCAAACTATTTGCGCTCAATGAAGGACAAGTTCCCGCATGTGAAGGTCGGTGACAACCGTCAGGGACGTATACTCTTCAAACGATCGGAATTGCTTGCTAACTATACAAAGTAAGGAATGCGCGTATGAAGACAGCAGTCGAGATGCCCATCGTAGGACTTCGGTGGAACAGGTACGGCAAGGCCTCAGCTACACAAGATGCGGTGATAGAGATTCGCATTTGGTTTAACGCCAAGGTCAAGTACCTGTCCACTCGATTGCGTGCCTACCCCAAAGAATGGGACGAGAAAAACAAGCGGGTGGTCAATCGCTTTGATGCTGCTGTCATTAATCGTCAACTGGAGAAACTCATCATTGATGTTCGTCAGGTAATATATGATATGTACGAGGAGGGCAACATTGACATCGATGCAATCACAGCTCGACTGAAAGCCAAACGTAAGCCTGCTGTAGCGTTTTTGGACTTCGTGGAGAAGCGAAAGGAAATTCGGAAGTATGGTAATTCGCCAGATAGCCAGGAACGTTATGAGCGTTTCTGGCGGTTCATCCAAGAGTATGGCAAGTTCCGCACGTTTTATGACTTATCGGAACAGAAGGTAATGGAGCTTGACTGCCACTTAAAGAAAAAAAACATGAAAGCGAAAAGCCGCTGGAACAACTATCACAGGTTCTTGAATAGCTTCATTCTCGATGCAATGAAGGAAGGACTGGTGCAGTCTAACCCATATGATCGGGTGAAGATAGAGAAAGGTAACGACTATGACGGCATAGAGAAGTGTCTTACTCCTGATGAGTTCCAACTGCTGAAGACTGCAACCATACCTGATGCGCGTCTGGAACGTGTGCGCGATCTCTTCGTGTTCCACACTTATTCTTGTTTGGCCTATCACGACCTTAGAGCCTTCGATTCGAAGAAAATCCAGGAAGTTGATGGTGGGAAGGTCTATACAGGACATCGCGGCAAAACAAAGATAGAGTTCACAGTACCTCTGCTGTCTCCTGCCTTGGACATCTTGGAAAAGTACAAGGGCAAGCTGCCTATGCTATCTAATGTAAAGTACAATGCTTATCTGAAGGAGGTGGCTACAGCTGTAGGTATCGACAAGCCCATCACCACTCACTGGGCAAGGCACACAGGGGCTACTTTACTGTTGAATGCCGGAGTTCCTATTGAGATAGTCTCAAAGGTCTGTGGACATTCGACCATAAAGATGACTGAGAAAATTTACGCAAAGCTACTACCGAAGACTGTCGTGGCTGCTGTGAGCGAAGTAGAAGAGAAGTTGATTTTAAAGCATAAAGCATATGGAACAGAATGAAGTAAAGAACCCACACAGAATGCAAGCGATTGCTTGGCGCGATGGGGCGGAGAAGGAAGAAGTGGTACGCATTCTCAACAGCCCGGAGATAGACAAGCTCATTCCAGAGAATATGAAGTCGTATCAAGGAAAGAATAATGCCGACAAGCGTGTCCTTTGGGCTTGCCGGCAACTCATGTTGCTTGCTGATATGGGTCGGCTCGACATGGAGGAACCGATGTTTGGCAAGGCTGTCGATGCTCAAGCATTGGAGGTGCAAGT
>CADCDY010000142.1 GCA_902800245.1 uncultured Prevotellaceae bacterium | reverse complement strand
GGACATAGGCCGTGATTCTTTTTTTGGAAGAAATTGTTAACTTTGCAATCGACGTTATCCAAGACGATGACTATAAATAAATGTAACACCTAAAATATTGTAATTACAAAATGAAAGCAGATCAGATTATTAAGAACGCGAAGATTTTTACTGCTAACAAGGAAAATCTTCAGGCAACCGCCTTAGTAGTGAAGGACGGTAAGTTTATTTATGTAGGCGACGAGTCCGGACTTTCAGCCTTTGAGGGAAAGGTCACCGATCTTGGTGGCAAGTTTATCATGCCAGGCATCATCGACAGCCATGTGCATGTGACCACAAGCATCGGATTCGCCTATATGGATCCGGGGGAATACATCTTTTGCTCCAGCAAAAAGGAGGCCCTCGACTTTATGGCGGAAAGAATCAAGAGCAATCCAGGTTTGAAACGCTACAGATTTATCTTAGAGCGTAAATACCTCAATGGGAACGACATCGTCAAGGAAGACCTGGATGCCATCTGCCCGGATGCCGAACTCCTGATACTTGAAGGCGAAGGCCACAGCGTCTGGGTGAACTCCAAGATACTTGACAGGCATGGTATTACCGACGAGACACCCGACCGTGTGCCCGAACTGAGTTATTATGTACGTAAGGACGGCCACGTGACTGGAAATGCATTCGAATCCTCGGGTTGGCATATGCTCTTCGATGACTTGGAAGTAACAGATGAGCAAATCGATTCCGAGCTCCTGCGCTGGATAGACTATTCTGTAAAGGCTGGTGTGACCGTCGTCTTCGACGCAGGCTTCCCTGAGGGCGAGGCGCTCCACGAACGTATCTATGAACGTCTCTACGAGTTGGACAAACAGGGCAAACTGCCCGTTTATATCGACGGAAGTATCGCGCTCACCAACCCCCAGAAGACGAAGGAAGTTATTGAAGCGGTAAAGCGTTTCGGCCAAAAGTTCGACTCCGAGCACCTGAATGTGCATACCTTTAAAGTATTCATGGATGGAACTTTAAGAATCGAGACGGCTGCTCAGGTCACTCCCTATATAGATACCAATAAGCGAGGCGGTACCACCTACAGCAAGGAGGAGATGGCAGAGGTGATGAAGCTGCTCAACGAGGCTGGACTGGACTTCCATGCACACACGGTTGGCGAGCGCTCGTCACGCACAGTGCTCGACGGCGTGGAGCTGGCCAAGAAGGAACTTGGCGACAAATTCCGTGTAAGGGCGACCTGTGCACATCTCGAAATCCAGGATGACGCTGATATGGATCGCTTTGCCAAGTTGGGCGTTACAGCCAATTACACGCCTTGGTGGCATGCCGGCTGTACGGGCGGCAATCCATTTGAGGTATGGAGCAGTCTGCTGGGTGAGGAGCGTGCCAATAAGATGTATCGCAGCAAGACGATGTGGAACACTGGTGCCAATGTGACTTTCTCAAGCGATAACATCATCTATGGTGACTTTGCGACTTGGAGTCCCTATCTTGGTATGGAAGTCGGCATGACGCGATTTATCAACGAAAAGTCGAGCGCCCCTGAAAGGGTCAGAGTTGATGCAGAATATCCTTCTCCCAAAGAAAAGATGAACATAGAGGAGATGATGCTGGGATATACCATCAACGGTGCCAAGCAGCTCGGCATCGAAGCCTCCAAGGGTTCTATTGAGGTCGGCAAGGACGCAGACTTTCTGGTATTTGACAACGACCTGCTCACAGCAGCGCATGAAGGATTCAGCCACAACATGCCGAGCGAAGTGTATATTGGCGGAAAGAAAATGAAATGACTAAAAAAGGATGAAGATATGAAAACAAAAAGCGCAAATCTCCTTGCAAAAGGATATGAACTGATTGATGGCATCACGGTGCCTGTAGGAACATCAAATGTAGACTTGGGCGTAGAGGGAAAAGAGCCCCAAAACGCTGAGAAACTGACCATTACTGTAGGGACTGAAAAGATAAACTTGTGGGTTTTCCGCCCGGCAAATTACAAAAAGGGTGAGACGACTCCGCTTGTCTATTTCATTCACGGCGGTGGCTATCATTTTGGCAATGTGAGCATGGATGAGCCTAAAATACAAGGCATAGCAGAGGGAAGTGGTGCCACCGTGATTGCTCCTGACTATACACTTTCTCTGGATCCTTCTTACAAATATCCCATGGAGCTGGAACAAGTCTATGCAGGACTTCTTTATGCATACGAACATGCCGATGAACTGAATGTAGATCCGGACAATTTTGTCATTGAGGGAGAAAGCGCCGGTGGTGGACTGTGCGCACGTCTGGGTCTTTATAACAAGGACAAAGGAAAGGTTCCCCTGAAGGGCCAGGTGCTGATATATCCCATGCTTGACTACCGTACCGGCGGTGAAAAGGATATCTACAAGAACGAATATGTCGGGCATTGTGTCTGGACAAAGGAGAACAACGTCTTTGGATGGGGCAAACTGATTGAAGGTCAGGACAAGAAGCTTTGCGATGAGGAGATGATCTATTTCTCGCCGGCAGTGGCAACCGTTGAGCAGCTGAAGGGACTGCCAGAGACTTTCATGATAGTCGGTAGCCTTGACCTTTTCTGCGATGAAGACATAAGCTATGCCCAGAAACTGATGGAGGCCGGTATCTTCACAGAGCTCTATGTAGAACCGGGAGTTCCTCACGCATACGAGTACTTATATTGGACTCCTCAGGCACACAGGTTCTTTGAACTGAGAGACCATGCGACGGCACGGATGCTTGGAGCTGAAAAAGACGTAAAAGAGTCTGCCGAAGCACAAGCCTTCAGAGAGTTATTATTAAAGTATAACCTTGAGCAGTAAGAAGATAAAAGACAAGGAAAGAGACAGTATAGACTTTGGAAAGTCGAAGATAGGTCCGCTGTTTACACGCATTTTCTATCCTACACTGCTGTCGATGGTGTTTGCATCGCTCTTTACGGTTGCAGACGGCATCTTCGTTGGACAGGGTGTGGGCAGCAATGCACTGGCGGCTATCAATATTGTCGCGCCTTTGTTTTTGATCACGACAGGCCTTGCGCTGATGTTCGGTGTGGGTGTGTCGGTTGTGGCCAGCATCCATCTGGCACAAAACAACCACAAAGCCGCCAATATCAATATCACCCAATCCTTCGACGTGGCTACGCTGTTGATGCTCGTTATCGCCATCGCTGTTTTCCTCTTCCGCATCCCCTTCTTGCGACTGTTGGGAAGCAGCGATGCACTATTGCCCTTATGTCAGGCTTATCTTCTCGCCATTCTTCCTGGCTGCGTTTGCATCGTCATCCAGATGATTGGCACCTTCGTCATCAGACTTGACGGGTCGCCCAAGTTTGCAGCCTCGCTGGAAATCTTTCCCGGCTTGCTGAACATCTTCTTAGATTGGCTGTTTGTATTCCCGATGCAAATGGGGGTTGCGGGTAGCGGCATCGCCTCATCCATCAGCTGCGCCGCTGCGGCAGGAATGGTTGTCTGGTATATGTTCTTCCGTGCAGAGACCGTCAAGATATGGAGGCTAAAGCTCACTCGCACCAGCCTTTATCTGACAGCGCGCAATGTAGGCTATATAGCTCGTAGCGGTTTCTCCTCTATGTTGGGAGAACTGGCCATGTCGATGCTGCTGCTGACCGGCAACTATGTCTTTATACGAGAGTTAGGCGAAGACGGTGTAGCCGCCTTCAGTGTGGCCTGTTATCTCTACCCTATCGTGTTTATGGTGAACAATTCGGTGGCACAGTCAGCCCAGCCTATCATCAGTTTCAATTATGGTGCAGGCAATCGCTACCGTGTGCAAAAAGCCTTCAGGGTCAGTTTCAGGACCGCTACCATTTGTGGCGTATTGGCAACAACGTTTCTCACCTTATGTGCCAAACCACTTGTCGGGCTTTTCCTGCAGGCAGGCACTAAAGCCCATGAGATAGCTGTCAGCGGGCTTCCGTTGTTCGCTTATTCTGCCATATTCTTTGCTATGAATGTGGCCATTATCGGCTATTACCAAGCCACCGAACAAAATAGCCGGGCTACGTTATGTATGTTGTTTCGAGGACTGATATTCCTTGTTCCGGCATTTATCCTGATGCCAATGTTCATTTTTCCACAAGGCATGTGGCTTGCCGTTCCTGTTGCGGAATGCATGACGCTGGGTGGAATATTATTGACAAATAAGGGTGTTTTATAATAAATAGTGTAAAAAAGTAGAGATTGTCGGGAGATTTTTCGTATCTTCGCAGCATGATATGCGAAATTATTACTAATTATGGTACAGGATTTATACATTTTGATGATAACAGCAGCTGTAGTCAGCATCGTGTTTAAGTTGCTGAAGCAGCCAGTGGTGCTGGGGTATATCGTGGCAGGTGTCTTGGTAGGCCCGCATCTGTTTGGCGAGACCTTGGTGAATGAAGCCAATGTGAAAGCATGGGGCGACATCGGTGTACTGTTTGTATTGTTCTGCATCGGTCTGGAGTTTCGCCTGAAGAACCTCATCAGCAGCGGCAAGGTGGCGGCAATAGGTGCGCTGACCATCATCGGCGGTATGATGCTCTTTGGCTATGCCGTGGGAAAGGATGCTGACTTTGACATGGTCAACTCGCTGTTTTTGGCGGGCATGCTTTGTATGTCGAGCACCACTATCGTGATGAAGGCCATTGACGAGGCGGGGTTGAGCAAGGAGCGTTTCGTCAAGGGAGCGACCAGCATACTTATCGTGGAGGATGTGGTGGCTGTAGTGTTGATGGTATTACTCTCCAGCATTGCCATCCGCCATCAGTTCGAGGGTGCCGAGCTGGCCAGCAAGGTGCTCAATCTGGCCATTACGCTTGCGGCATGGTTCGTCTGCGGAATACTGATTATCCCGACACTGATACGCATATTGAAAAAACATTTGAATGACGAGACGCTGATCATCCTCGCCCTGGGTCTGTGTCTGGGTATGGTGCTGACGGCTGAGGAAGCAGGGTTCAGCAGTGCGCTCGGTGCTTTCGTGATGGGTTCTATCCTTGCCGAGACCATGGAGTCGCACCGTATCGAGAAACTGATGACACCGCTGAAGAATGTCTTTGCGGCCATCTTCTTCATCTCTGTGGGTATGCTCATCAATCCGGCTTCATTGGCAGAATATTGGATTAGCATCGTCTGGGTCAGCGGGGTCATCATCGTCGGAATGATTCTCTTCGGTTCATCATCGCGTCACTGGGTACCAGCTTGGGAGTGCTCAATCCTATCATCTATCCTATCATCGTGGCATCCAGTGTGGTGACCACCTTCCTCACGCCATATATTATGAAGGCTGCCGGGCCATGCTATACGTTCCTTTACAATCACGCTCCAGCGAGCATGCGTGCTAAGATTGACCTGCGCGAGCAGCAAGTGGCAGAAGCAGAGGCGAAGGCGGCTAAGCCATCCGGCGGCACGAGATCATTAGCAAGCAGGGTGCGCCATGCAGTCAGGAACACCTTTATCACGAAGCATCTTGTCAATCTGTTTATCAAGAACATGAGTGCTCATGATGAAGAGCATCCCGTTTCCTGACAAATAACGCCATATCACTATGTACGAGCAGTTTCAAGAAGATACGCTGTATATCATACTTTATTCCATCGTGACAGCGATGAACGCAATGACAAGCATTTATCTGCTGTTTCGGCGGGGCAACGCTTTTGCCGCCGACATCACGCCGCCAGTGCGACTGCGCCGGTGGACAGCAGCGTTCTTCGCCGTCTTGGCCATAGGTCATTTGTGGTACATACCGGCTATGATGTTCGATTCGCGCGAAGCTGCCATGGTGAGCATGCTCATAGGCGCATTGCTCGACTGTATATTGACAATCCCCCTGGCTCTCGGCGTCATGCTCTGCATGCTGCAGGACCGGTGCCGGTCGCTGTGGCCCATCGGCGTGATGGTGGCGCCGCTCGCGGTGGGAATGATTGTGTGCATTATCACCCGTAGCGATGCCCTTTTGCCGTGGGTGCGCGGCTATTTCCTGCTGGCTTTCATTGGCTTCACGATATATATGGTGGGCGCCGTGCGGCAGTACGGACGCTGGCTGCGCGACAACTTTGCCGACCTGGAGCACAAGGAAGTATGGCAGAGTTTCGTGGCGCTGGCCGTCATGACGATCATGTTCGGCTATTACGTGGCGGGATTCGGGGGCATGGTCTACGAGTACATCATCCAGGTGTTCGGTCTCTTCCTGATATTCTACCTGCTATGGCGTGTAGAAACGTTAAGCGACCTGAGCATTCCCCTGTCGCAAGACCTTTCTGCTAATGAGACAGACACAGAGGATATAGAAGACAATACGCTTTCACCAACTATCCACGAAAACATTGGCGCATTACTACAGCAGCACTGCATAGACACGCAGCTCTACCTACAGCACGACCTGACTGTTTTTCAGCTGGCCCAGACTATTGGTGTTAACCGTCTCTATCTCAGCCAGTATTTCTCCCGTCAGGGCATGAGTTACAATGCTTATATCAACAATCTGCGCATCAATCATTTCGTCAGTCTCTATCGTGAGGCTGCAGCTGCCAAACGCAACTTCACTGCCCAGCAACTGGCTCACGACAGCGGCTACCAGAGTTACAGCACTTTCAGTCTCGCTTTCAAACAGCGCATGGGACAATCTGTGACGGCGTGGATGCGGACACAATAACAATAAAAACAAAAGATAATGATAAGACGAAAATTACTTCCATTGCTCGTGTTGCTGACGGTAGCGATGGGCGCGTGGGCGGAAAACCCAGCACTTTGTCGATAATGGGGCCGACGTTACGGTAAAATTGCTCTCTCACATGAAATATTCCTCCAAAAAGAGTGATTTTCTCAGATTTTATTTGTACCTTTGCCATGTCATTGAAGATTTTGCTTGTCTTGATTTTGCAGCACTAAGGTAAGTGAAAAATCTGACATGGCAAAATTCTGGGCCGCTCGGCTCTGCCGCTTGCCTCGCAAGAACTTTTTGCTGCTCAGGAACTTATAAAAATAGTTATGTCAAAGTGCTGCGGAATTTAGGATTTATTAAAATGCGTACATTATTATTATCGTTTTTGCTATTAATGGCAAGCAACGGATTGAAGGCTCAGACGGAACAGTCAGATTCTGTTCTTCGGACTCTTAAGGAAGAGCTGAACTATTCTATGGCGCAGTTGAAACAGAAACCTGTACCTGCGTACTTTATGAGTCTGCGTATGCAGGACAGTCAGACTCTCTCAATTAACAGCGACTTTGGTTCGGCGTCTGTAAACGACAATCATAGTCGTGTCATTGTGCCGAACATACGCATAGGCAGCAAGGAACTCGATAACTATAAGTTTGAGAATCAGGGCATAGAGCAAGCGAATAACAGAAATGCTCAAGGCAATGGCGTGGCTATATCTGGAGGGCCGTTGCGTCAGTATCGTGATGAGATATGGTACGCTTCTATGAACAGATACCGCACGGCTGTGAAACGCTATGAGGAGGCTGTGGCGAAGTCAAGGACGGATGCACAGTTCGAGGATAAGTCACCATGCTTCTCAGATGCTCCT
>CADCDY010000141.1 GCA_902800245.1 uncultured Prevotellaceae bacterium | reverse complement strand
AACACCCACGGATGGAATCTCTTAAGACTCTCTTCCTTACCCTTACGCAGCCGTACTTGTTTCATCATTATCAACCTTTATCAGTTCGTAATCACCCGTCTGCTCCAGTCGTTGCAACTCTTCGTAGAGCATAATACACGACCAGGCATCCGTAGCGGCATATAGTTTCTGCTTATCCTGCAAGATATCAGCCTCCCAATTGGTCAGCTGTTCACGCTTCGATATCTTCTGCGCAAAGAAGTTAGCATAGAGTTTCTGAAGACTTAGGTCCTCGACGCCAATCTCTCGCATATGATCCTGCAAATCAATAAAATAGCCTGCGTTGAAATCGGCCAATTTATGCAACGACAGCAGGTCGTCACGCAGAGAAAGACCAATTTTCGGCACTCGTGTGTCCTCCAACAAACGCTTCACCGATGGCGACATGCCCAACTGGTTCAGACGGAAAAGGAAACAGACATCGTATGACGACACCTGTAGGAGCGCCACCTGATGCGTCTCACCCTTCTTAAACGAAGGACGCGTTTCAGTGTCAACTCCCAATATAGGCTGTGACAACAGATAACGTACCGCCTTGTCAGCATCGCGCTCTGTCAGAACCACCACAATACGTCCCTTGAAAAGCACCCGTGGCAGTGCTGCAATCTTAGCCTTGTCGAATTTATTATATATCGTTTTCATCATTTGAGGTGCAAAGGTACGAAAAAAGGTACAAAAAATACAAAAAAACCGCCATTTTATGATGAAATCTAAGAAATAGTTAGTAATTTTGCACCTTATAAAACGAAAAAACAGTTCAACATGGCAAAAAAGAAGTCAAGCAAAGCCTCAGGAAAGAAGGCCTCGTCGTTTGGAGAGACATTAGGCTTTAACAATATATTCAACAACGAGCGTATTAACTTTATACTCGGTTTACTATTGTTGCTCATTGCAGGTTATCTGATATGGGCCTTCGTGTCGTATCTCGTAACAGGAGCCGCTGACCAGAGCCTGATAGAAACACCTCGCGACGGAGAAATACTGAACGAGCACCACGAATTCCAGAATTCCTGTGGCAGTATCGGAGCCTACGCCTCGTGGTTCTTCATCAAGCGCTGCTTCGGACTTCCCGCATTCCTCATCCCCATTTTCCTGTTGTTGCTGGCAGTCAACATGATGCGTGCCTACAAAGTTGGGCTGCTGAAGTGGTTTATGTGTCTAACTATCGTGATGATATGGGGTTCCATCACTGCTGCAAAGTTCCTCACCCCGTTCTTTGAGAATGCCTGCTTCAATCCTGGCGGAGACCACGGTCTGGCCGTTTGTCAGAGCATGGAGACGGTCATCATCCTGCGTAAGATCATGAATCCGTTGCACTATCTGAAGAAGATTCCCATGACCATCAATGTGGGCGGTGGTGACAACGAACAAACGGATAACAGCCACGACAACATGGACACCAATCGCGTCTATGACAATCCTGAAACCGAAGAAGTCATCTTCGACCTTGGAAACGACCAGAAAGAAGATGACGAGACAGACAATATTGTCGACAACTCATACGAAGAGCCCGACGAGACGACTCAGAAAACGGACGACACCGAGTTTGTCATTGAGGAAACCGAAGAAGAGGAATCTGCCGACGGTAAGAATGTGGCAGGAAACTATGGTGACATATCTACTCCCTACGACCCCAAGCGCGATTTGGAGAACTACCGCTATCCGGAACTCGACCTGTTACAGCAATATGAGAGTGACGGCAAGCCGTTCATCGACATGAACGAGCAGAACACCAACAAAAACCGCATTGTCGACGTTTTGCGCAACTTCGGCGTAGAAATCAGCAGCATCAAGGCTACCGTAGGTCCTACCATCACGCTTTACGAGATTACTCCAGCCCCAGGCGTGCGTATCTCACGCATCCGTAACTTGGAGGACGACATTGCCCTGTCGCTGTCAGCACTGGGTATTCGTATCATTGCACCTATCCCTGGCAAGGGAACTATCGGTATCGAGGTTCCTAACGCCAAGCCTGCTACGGTATCCATGCGTTCTATTCTCGACTCCAAGAAATTCCAGGAATCGACGATGGAACTGCCTTGTGCCGTTGGTAAGACGATCACTAACGAGGTCTTCATGTTTGACCTCGCGAAAGCTCCACACCTGCTCGTTGCTGGTGCTACTGGTCAGGGTAAATCGGTAGGCTTGAACGCCATCATCACCTCTTTATTATATAAGAAGCACCCTGCCGAGTTGAAAATCGTGCTCGTCGACCCCAAGAAGGTTGAATTCAGCGTCTATTCTAGCATCGAGAAGCACTTCTTGGCCAAAGTGCCTGACGACGAAGCAGAACCCATCATCACCGATGTCACAAAGGTTATCCGCACGCTCAATTCACTGTGTAAGGAGATGGATACCCGTTACGACCTGCTGAAGATGGCTCAGGCACGTAACATCAAGGAATACAACAAGAAATTCATCGACCGTCAGCTCAATCCTGAGCACGGTCACCGCTTTATGCCGTACATCGTCGTGGTTATCGATGAGTTCGGTGACCTCATCATGACTGCTGGTAAGGAGGTTGAGTTGCCTATCGCACGTATTGCCCAGCTGGCCCGTGCCGTAGGTATCCACATGATTATTGCTACCCAGCGTCCTACCACGAATATCATCACTGGTACTATTAAGGCCAACTTCCCAAGTCGTATTGCTTTCCGCGTGGGTGCTATGATTGACTCACGCACCATTCTCGACCGTCCAGGTGCCCAGCAACTGGTAGGACGAGGCGATATGCTCTACTTGAACGGTGGCGAACCTGTCCGTGTGCAGTGTGCCTTCGTGGATACGCCAGAGGTCGAGCGCATCAACAAGTTCATCTCCGACCAGCAAGGCTATCTCAGTGCCTTCGAACTGCCAGAGCCCGATACCGATGAGGATGGCGGTGGCGAGAGTCGTGACGTGGATATGCAACATCTTGACCCGATGTTCGAGGATGCCGCCCGTCTGATTGTCCGCGAACAGAGCGGAAGCACCAGTCTGATTCAGCGTAAGTTCGCCATTGGCTACAACCGCGCAGGCCGTCTGATGGACCAGTTGGAGAAGGCTGGTATCGTAGGTGCTGCTCACGGTTCGAAGCCTCGCGAAGTATTAATCATGGACGAAACAAGTCTCGAAAACCTATTATCACAATGGAAATAAAGAAGAAATATGCTCGATGGTTCAGCCGTCGAGGGGCTTTAGCCCTTATAATGGCACTCATTGCGGCAATGCCCGTTAGTGCCCAGTCTGCCAAGCAAATACTCGACAAAGCCGCCGCAGTCGTATCAGCCAAGCAAGGCGCTCAGGCTGATTTCACCATCAACGGCCAGAATATGAATGCCAGCGGTACCATTGCCATCAAGGGCCGTAAATTCCGTGCTACGACTGATCAGGCCATTATCTGGTATGACGGGAAAACGCAGTGGACGTACATGAAACAAAACGAAGAGGTGAACGTTGCCACTCCTAACGAAACCCAGCAGGCAGCCATCAATCCCTACAACTTCATCTACATGTACAAAAACGGTTACAAGTATACGACAGAGAAGAAAGGTGGCAATTTCGTGGCTCACTTGACGACTACGGACAAGAAGTATATCCAAGAGATGTACATCACCATCAATCAAAAGTCGTACGCCCCATCGCAGGTACGCTATCGTACTGCCAAGGGTTGGACAACGATTGACATCCGCAACTTCAAGCAGACGTCACTTTCCGATGGAATCTTCCATTTTAACGCTAAAGAGTATCCCAACGCAGAAGTCATTGATTTAAGATGAACAAAATACAACTATTCTTCCTGCTTCGCAAGAACACAAAGCTCAGTGCAAAGCGTCACCCGATGTTCGAAGCCAATCAAT
The DNA here is from genome assembly GCA_902800245.1 of uncultured Prevotellaceae bacterium. Classification (GTDB taxonomy): domain Bacteria; phylum Bacteroidota; class Bacteroidia; order Bacteroidales; family Bacteroidaceae; genus Prevotella. The sequence continues at coordinate 2,820 of CADCDY010000141.1, read as the reverse complement.
ACGGCAAGTTCTTCGGCTACCTCAGTGTCGCCATCGTTGCCATTGAATTCATCGCCTTAGGAACCTTTTTGGGCTGGCTTGGCGCAAAGGAAGATGCCCCTGAGGTCATCTTTTTCAGCTTGCCATTCATACTGATTCTTGACTTCGGTATGCGCTTTATGGCCCAGCAGACGCCGATGATGCTGGTGAAGCCCTATCTGCTCACACCCATCAGCAAGTATTCGGCCATCGAGTGTTTCCTCACCTCGCAGCTTCTCGACTCAGGCAATCTGTTCTGGATGACCCTTTTCCTGCCTTACGTGTTCATCGTCTGGTGCGGAGGAATGACCACCTGGGCAGCCATTGGAATGCTCATCTTGTTGCACCTGATGATCCTCGTCAACAGCCAGTGGTATCTGCTTGTGCGCACACTCGTCAATCAGAGCCTCTTTTGGTGGGCACTGCCCATAGCCTTCTATGGTGCGCTCATCCTGCCAATCTTCGTGCTGCCTGAGGATATGCTCGACAAGATATTCGATGGAATCGGCAGTTTTATCAGCAGCAGTGCCTTCACGTGGGTGACGTTCCTCGTCTTTGCCGTGCTATTCTGCGTGCTGTTCATGATTAACCGCAAACTTCAGATGACGCTGGTTTACGATGAAATCTCGAAAGCCGAGAAGACCAAGCTGAAGACCGTCTCAGAATTCAATGCCCTGAACCGCTTCGGACAGATTGGCGAATACCTCAAACTGGAAATCAAGAGCACCATGCGCAACAAAGCCATCCGTTCGCGATTCATACAAGGTGTCTGCTTCATCACGTTCTTCTCGCTGATGATAGCCTTTGGCGACATGTACAGCGGACGCTTCTCACGCAACTTCTTCTGCCTCTACGCCTTCGTGTTCTTCGGTGCTGTAAACCTCACGAAGGTAATGTGTCCTGAGGGCAACTACATCGACCTGCTGATGGTGCACGAAGAGAATATCCTGACGTTGCTCCGTGCCAAATACTATTACTACAGCATCATCCTGTTGTTGCCGTTCCTGCTGATGCTGCCAACGGTCATCACGGGTCGTATCTCCATCCTGATGATTCTGGCCTACATGCTGACCGCTATGGGACCCGTCTATTGCATGCTGTTCCAGCTGGCCGTGTTCAACAAGGACACCCTACCTCTCAACGAGAAGATTACGGGCAAGAACCAGATGGAAAACAAGTGGCAGGGCATCCTGTCGTTGGTAGCTATGTTTGCACCTGTCGCTATGGTGTTCATCTTCGAGGCCATCTTCGACGAAATAATTGCATACATCTTGCTGATTGTCATTGGTTTGGCGTTCGCAGCTACTGAGCCCATGTGGTTGCGCAACATCTATCGTCGCATGATGGTACGTCGCTACACCAACCTTGAAGGTTTCCACGCTACTCGCTAACAGCCAACAGCTGACTGCTAATAGCCATGAAGACGATTCTCATTCAGGTGGGCAAGACGGTGAACAAGCACTTCATAGCCGGCATCAACGACTATGTGGAGCGCGTAAACCACTATATGCCCTTCGAGGTCGTCACCATTCCTGAACTCAAAAATACGAAGAACCTGACGGAAGACCAGCAGAAACAGGCTGAGGGCGAGCTGATATTGAAACAGCTCCAACCTTCCGATACCGTAGTGCTATTAGACGAGCACGGCTCCGAATACCGTAGCATTGAGTTTGCCCGCTGGCTGGAGCAGAAGCGCAACACCGCCCGCCGTCTTGTCTTCGTCATTGGCGGACCCTACGGATTCTCAAAGGATGTCTATGCACGGGCTAACGAACAGCTAAGCCTCTCGAAGATGACCTTTTCGCACCAGATGATTCGCCTGACCTTCACGGAACAGGTCTATCGCGCGTGTACGATTATAAAAGGAGAACCCTACCACCACGAATGACGGCAGGGCTCTCACAAAGTGAAAATCAACATAAACTATTTCTCGGGAATCTGTTTCAGCACGTCCAGCAAGTGGTCCCAAACCATCTGCACGGTAGGAATGTGCAGGCGTTCGTCGGGGGTGTGGACGAAGCGCAGTGTAGGACCGAACGACACCATATCGAGGTTGGGATAACGCTCTGAGAACAGGCCGCACTCCAAGCCGGCATGGATACCACGCATAATGGGTTCCTTGCCAAACAGCTTCACGTACGACTCCTTCACGATACGCTGCAGGTCGCTATGCGAGCGCATCTTCCAGGCAGGATAGCCGTCAGAATGGACGACCTCTGCACCAGCCAGACGGAAGCAGGCACCAATGGTGGCACACATATTGTCGAGGTTCGACATCACGTTCGAACGCTGCGACGCAACAATCTTGATTTCTTTCTCGCTGGTCTCAATGCTGGCGATATTGCTCGACGTTTCCACCATACCGTTCAGTGCAGGGTCCTGACAGATGGCGTAGATGCCGTTGTCCACAGCCTGCAGGGCGAAGATGAACTTACGACCCACCTCAGCCTCAATGACGGGCTCTGCATCCGTCGATTCCATCGTCCAAACCATCTGGGTGTCCGTCACGCAGAATTCCTCTTCCACCAGCGAGGCAAAGATGTTCCAGTCGGCCTTCACGTTCTCCTTGATGGCGTTGGGAACGGCAATCACGAACATGCCGTCACGAGGAATGGCGTTGTGCATCTTGCCTGAGTTAAACTGAGCCAGACGCACGCCCTCGTACTTGTTGATGGTCTGATAGAGGAAGCGACCCAGCAGTTTGATGGCATTGGCGCGCTGTTTGTTGATGTCGTCGCCAGAGTGACCACCCACGAGGCCCTTCAACTGCGCACGCATGAAGAAATAGCCCACAGGCACCTC
>CADCDY010000140.1 GCA_902800245.1 uncultured Prevotellaceae bacterium | reverse complement strand
GGTTCTACTGATCATTTTTTACGTTGAAAATTTGGATGTTGGATCATGGGGAGTTAAGAACGATGTGTAATACAGAAACTTCAAAAAGTGATCAGTAGACCCCATGATCCTTTTATTCATCTTCATCGTCAAATTCCCAGCTTCCATAGAAGCCTTTTGCCTCAACCTCACCATCTCCCTCTCCGAGCCATGAACTCTCGAGAATTTTGGGGACATATCTTAAGGTTGCGACTTTTATCTCTGGTGAAAAATATACTTTTTTCATATAGATGTTATTTCATAATTTTCTTGGTTGAGCCATCTGAGTATTTCACAATGTTGATACCCTTTGCAAACCCATTTTGCTTTCTGCCATTGATATCGTAGATTGCAATAACTTCTTCAGAGTCGTTGTCTAGGGTTTCAATGCCTGTAACCTCGCCATTTGCTTCGTCTTCATCATTGCAAAAGATTGAAATCTTGCTATTTGCGAACTTACTTTCAGCATCTCTATCCTTGATTTCGAAATACCATCTGTAGGCATTTACGTTGTCGCTTGTTCTAGCCTCTCTGAAGCCGCCACTTGTCAACACATAGTAATTTCCTGCTACCAATTCATCGCCAGACATTGCTTTGTATGTGCCGTAGAATATATAATTCGTTGAAACGGAAGAGCAGTCAATCGACTTGTATTCAGCTTTTCTGAGAATGGCGTTATTGACAACGATGTTCTGTGTGTGATCGGCATCTGCCACCTTTGCTCTGATAATGCATGGTGTGTGAGCTTTGATTGTTTTGTCTGCAGACATTTTTATAGCCTCAATGAGAGTGCGATCAATAGTGCCATTGTCGTCATCGTCAAACTGATGTACGTCATTCAACCATGCAACATCAAAATTGTCCTTTATGTCATCGTAGGAAATGTCGAATGGGAGGTATAATGTCTGCCAGTTTGTGGATTTGTATGTACGTGAGTATATAAGAGTCTTGACGAAATAGTCTTCATTTCCTGTATAGTCTGATCCGTCGATCAAAGTGTATTCGCCGTATGTGACAGTAACTGTACACTTTGCACGTGCATTGCCATCTTCAGAAATTGCTGTGATTGTAGCGCTGCCTGGACCTACAGCGTTAACATCGGCAGTAAGGTTGCCAGTTTTGCTAACAGTTGCAACATCCTCGTCTGAAGAAACCCAGATGATATTCTTATAGGTCGCATTTGCTGGAGTGATTGTAGCTGTAAGCTTGAGGCTATTGCCTACTTCCATGCTCGCATTTGTCTTATTGAGTGTGACACTTGTTGCAGGAACGAATGACTTCTTTACTGTTATCTTACACTCTGCAAATGCGCCTGTTCCATCATTTGCTGTACATGTGATGGTTGCTTCACCCTCTTCTGCACCTGCGATAAATGTACCTGCCTTTGCATCTACGATTGCAATGATATTGTTGTTGCTACTTGTATATGTAACATCCTTTACACGTGCATCCTCTGGGTTGATTGTTGCATTCAGTTTGCCTGTCTTGGTTGTGAGCACTGTCATGCTTTCGTTGTCGAGAGTGATAGATTCCACATGGGTAATTTCAATGTCGTCAACGAAGTGGCCTTTATAGTTTGACCAGTTTGTGGCATTCTCGAAAATGTTCTTCATCAGAGTGAAGACGTGGATAGAAGTGCCTGAAGCCTTAAATGGGCTATTTGCATTAAGGTCGATCTTGCTTGGGATGTTGTTAATGTAGAAATTCTTGACATTGGTTCCGTTGAATGCATTGTTACCAATAGAAATTACAGATTCTGGAATTTCTACTTTCTCGATATTTGTTCCGTTGTCAGCGAATGCTTCTGCATCAATAGATTTCAAACCTGCAGGGAGTGTAATCTTTGTTAATTTACATCCATAGAAAACAGAAGCCTGAATCTCGGTGATGCTTTCTGGGATGTTTATGCTTGTGAGACCTGCGCTCTCGAAAGCAGAAGTTCCAAGGCTATAAACTGAATTTGGAATATCGATTGATTTCAGATTAGAACAATCAACGAAAGCAGAACCGCCAATTATTTCAACTCCATTCTTGATTGTGACATTTGAAAGACTCGTACAACGCTTGAATGCGCTTGAGCCAATTTCAGAAAGGGTAGAAGGGAGTACTATGCTTGATGAGAGTGAAGATGCATTTCTGAATGCGTCGCTGCCGAGATATGTCAGGCCTGATGGGATATTGGCACTTGTCATGTTGGAACATCCCCAGAATGCTCCATCTTCGATTCTTTTAAGGCTGTTAGGCAAAACAACGCTTGTTATTTGCTTACAGTTGTTGAATGCAAATGCGTGGATCTTCTGCACGTCTTCTGGTACGGTATATGCTCCAGAAAAGGTTATAGGACAGAAAATCAACTCTGTCTGAGTCTTGTTGAACAATATGCCATTATTGTCTGCATAGAAATTTTGGTTTGTTGGGGCAACGATGATCTTTGAAAGAAGTGGACTCTCGCCAAATGCCTGTGCGCCAATAGTGCTGACTGTGCTTGGAATTTGTACGTTTATAAGTTCTGGACAGCTATAGAAGGCTTTTTCCTGAATACCAGTAACTGTATAAGTTTTACCCTCTACGGTAATTGTAGATGGAATCTGTACTGTGTTCGTGTAGTAACCGTAACCTTCATCTTCACTAAGATATTGTGTGTTGGTGACAGTTGCAGTACCAAATCCATTGATTAAGAAGTGGATACCATTGACGATTGCGTGGTCTCCTTCCTTTGCTTCCGTCTTAGCACCTGTCCGTGAAGCGCTTGCAATGATGAGCGTGAGAATAATGCTCAAGATTCTGCTTGTTTTGATCATAATCTTCTTTTTGTCTGATTTAGTTATCCCTGAATAATCAGCACAATGTTTAAAAGTTGATTTTAATAGCCGTTGGGGACTCTACACACTTTCCGTTGCAAGCCGTCCTTTTAGTTGACTCGTCTTCTGTCTCCCGCAATTCTCAAGGTGTAAACGCTATTTTTTCCTTAAATGTTATGTTATTTCAACACGAATTTGGGGCAAAGTTAAGATTTTTTTTTGAAATAGCGAAATGTTGCAGAACTTTTTTGCTAAAAAGTAACATTTTTTGTTCTACTGATCATTTTTTACGTTGAAAATTTGGATGTTGGATCATGGGGAGTTAAGAACGATGTGTAATACAGAAACTTCAAAAAGTGATCAGTAGAACCGACCCCATGATCCTTATCTTGTTTGGTTTTATTTGATGAAACATATTCGTTTAATTTAAATGAGCGCAGCCACGAAAGCATCTATGCTCTCCTCTGTGAAGTGCTGCATCACCACCACGTGGGCCAGTTTGCCGCCAAAGCGTGGATCCTCGTTCTGCGCCAACTGGTACTTGTGGGCCAATTCAGGCGACGGGCATCGCATAAAGACCGTGTTGCTATATTCGTTCACCCACGCGGGATAGCCTGCCTTGTCGAGTTGCTGCTTCAGATAGGCCGTCAGCTCCATGATGCGACGTGCCTGACGCCCCCACTCTTCGGTCCCCACCTTCTGTACCACCCACCAGAACTTGAGCGGCTGGATGGGGTCGCGCGAACAGTTGATCATGCGCATGTTCTTGTTCAGATAGGGTACGTCGAAGTCTGACTGGTTGTCATATACTTCACGTGTGCAGATGAAGAGTCCGCACGGCGAGTCGATGCCAAAGAACTTATGGCCGCTGACGGCAATCGACTCAAAGCCCATCTTCTTGCTGCTCACCAACTGGCGGTGCTCCGTAAACGGCAGATAGCCGCCAAAGAGCGCCGCATCGACATGGCGATAGACGGCAGGTAGTTCGGGGTGACGGTGGAGCACAGCGTTCAGTGCCGGCATATCGTCGATGGCACCCTTGAAGGTAGAACCACAGGCATAGACGACGAGTGCCGGTCGCGACGTATCGAGCGCCTTTTCCAGTTCCTCGGGTATCATGCGCCCCATGGTGTCGCTCTTCACCAGTCGCGTCTCCAGACCCTGCAAGTGAGCCAGTCGCATATTCGAGTAGTGGGCCTCGTCGCTCACATAGAATATGGGAGCCTGCCCCGTCTTTTGCTTCAAATAGTTGGCACCGAAGTAGATGCCGTGGTTGTTGCCGTCGGAGCCGCTATGGGTGATGAGTCCCCATCGGTTGTCGTCGTCGAAGTCGTAGAGGGGTGCGAAGAACTCGATAACCTCGCGTTCGAACACTTGCGACGACACCTCCCAAGGCGTGTCGGTAAACGGGTCGCCGGCATTATTCAGGTTCATCAGATTGATGCCTGCTGCATAGTACCACTCGTAGAAATCGCGCAACGGCGAGACCTCGTTAAAAGGGTATCCGAAATACTTTGGCAGTGTCTCACGCCATATCGTCACCCATTCGTCCAGTTTGGGGTATCCTGAGGTGACCTTTGATTTTTCTTGTTCCTACAACAAAAATCTGAGAAAATCAGCGCTTTTGGCGGAATATTTTTCGTTTTGGACAGATTTGACCGTATTCTTTCCTCTGTAATCGACTCCCACCTGGAGCTTCAAACGCTTCCGACTTCACTACGACGGCCTTACTATTGTGTACCACATAACATTCGTCAAGACTTCCCTGAGTGAAATCCGCATGGCGACCGAAGAGTCCTGAAACGATTTTCCTTGTATTAAGAATACTTTCAGGCATATGCATGTCGAAATTAATACTTTTACATAACAGTAAAGTATTTTAAGTTTCGCACTCGCTCAACTCTTTTCTCCTCATCCTCCATGGAATTATCAGTGTAATGGGTATTGTCTTAACTCCATAACTCCTTTAACTCCTTAACTCCTACAACTTGAGAAAGTTGAATAAAGTATTTAAATTGTTAAACAATTATCCTCCACCGGTCGTGAGATTCGTGGAGGTTTTTTATGCAATTTAAACGTTGTACTGCATAAAAAAGTATAATTTTTGTGCAATAAACTTGCAAAATTGAAAAAAAAGATGTATCTTCGCACCCAAAATATAATATCGAGATTATGAAGACAATAGTTCTGAACCAACGAAAGGAACGCGATGAGTTGCTGTCACGCCCGTATTTGACACGTAGAAGTAATCAGAATGCAGACACGCTGCTGGAGAGTCAGCTGATCAAGCTGATAACTGGCCCGCGTCGTGTAGGTAAGTCAACGCAGGCCTTGTTGATGTTGCGTGACAAGAACTTCGCCTATCTGAACTTCGACAGTCAGCCGCTCTTGGACGCATGGGATGCGAATCTGGTGATGCGTATGCTGGATGATGTCTATCCTGGCTATGAGTATCTGCTGTTAGATGAAGTTCAGAATCTTGATGCCTGGGACTTGTGGGTCAGCGAGCTCTACAGGATGGGGAAGAATCTGGTTATCACGGGTAGTAATGCCAAGATGCTGTCGAGCGAAATGGCAACGGTGCTGACGGGAAAGTATCTGCAGATAGAGATGCTGCCCTTCAGTATGGAGGAGTTTTTCGATTGGAACAAGCTTGATCTTCATGCCTTGAAGCCGGAGCAGCAGGCTGAGGGTAAGGTGTTGACTGATGATTATATGCGGAATGGCGGCTATCCGGAAGTGGTGGCTTCGCGCCCGTTGGTTCGCAGCTATCTCGACACGCTGTTTGATTCAATCGTGTGGAAGGATGTGGCCAAGCGACACAGTGTGCGAAACATCACCGACCTGAACAATCTTGCCATGTATCTGGTGTCTAACTTCTGTAATCCACTGAGTGCCAATGAACTGTCGCAAGAATTGGGCTTCTCGAGTGTCAACACCACCAAGAAGTTTATGGACTATCTGCATGAGCCGTACCTGTTCTACTATCTGTCGCGCTACAACAATAAGCTGAAGCTGATGAAGAAGGCTCCGCGCAAGGTTTATGTGGTAGATAATGGCTTTGTGGCGGCCAAGGCTTTCGCTGTGAGTGAGAATCTGGGACGCTTGCTCGAAAATCAGGTATTCATAGAGCTCATACGTCGAGGATATGATACCGAAAAGGCTATGTTCTATTATCGTTCGCGTAATGACAAAGAGGTGGATTTCGTGCTGCGAAAGGGTGTGCATATAGAGCGCCTGGTGCAGGTGTGCTACGACATGAGCAACCCCAAGACTGAGAAGCGCGAGGTTGACGGCATCGTGGAATGTGCAGGAGAACTGAAGTGCAGCAATCTAACCATCGTGACTAACGAAGAAGAGCGCACCATAGAGAAAGACGGCTATATGATAGCTGTAGTGCCGGTGTCAAAGTTTTGATTTAAATTTCTCATTCTCCCTCGCCCGGTCTCTGACCTAAAGGTCTGAGTGTGGCGGTGCAATCGTGAGATGTGCGAGGTTTTTTTATGCCCGAAAATTTGGAAGTTTCGGAAAAAAGTACTATCTTTGCCATCAGATTAACGACAAACGAAGATATGACACGAACCGGAACAATATATAACGCACTGAATATGAGGGGATTACAAGAAATTACCCCCCCCCCTCTATTTACAAAAATTAACATATACAACAACGGCGTACAGCGGGCCTGAGAATATAGGTATGTGTAAATACGAACTGATATGAGCACACCTATTTATTCTCTTTTCATGAAGTCGTATGACGCTTTGGTCAACGTTTTCGCCTATACGGTAGGCGAACAGGCCAAATCACTTCCTCAGAGTGACTTTTCTGCCAAAGCCGCCAACAAGCTGTTGCCTGCGGCCAATCAGCTGTTGGCCACAACGCAACGTTTTGAGGGTGGCAGCAATATCTTCTTACCGTCAACAACTCGTTTGCTAAACGAGTTAAGTACTTCTGGCACACCAGTGTTTGATGCCGTACAAACGCTGGGGCTGCTACCTTTGATACAGAAAATCATGACTTATCGTGACTTGTTACAGAACACAAAATAAAACGCTCGGTTATCATGAAACAGTGCAAATCTTGTAAAAGAACATACCCGGATCATTTCAGACGTTGTCCTCATTGTGGCAGCTTCTCACGTAGCAGAAGTGCCTCGTTCCTCTCATGGCTACGCCATAACATCTACTTCATATTGATGCTCGTATTTATCCTGATTATGCTGTTTATACTAAGACGATAGATGTGTTAACCTCTTTTATATTCTAAGCATGAGTAATAGAATAGTAAAAAATGATTTTTCACCTCGTCCGCTGGGAAGTTCGCGAGGTTTTGAAACGAAAATGTTAACACGTAGTTAAAGCTTTCTCGCTCAGTGGAGTGAACTGTTTTTTTAGTTAAATAAATACAAAATTTATCACTTGCACTCCACCATTCGTGAGAATCGTGGAGATTTTTTGTGACACATAGATGAAAATGAAATGAACCCCGTTGTGCAGTCGATAAAGCCAAAAATGGCAGGTTTCTGATGTGGGAGCCTGCCATTATTATTTGTACAGTTGATTGACATCTTTCACGTCCAAGAGACTTCTACCTTATGCCAGAGCAGACGGCATAGGGGCGGAGTACCGTATTAATATATAGGGGATTTTTGCTCGAAAATTTTGAAGTATCGAAAATAGTTCGTATATTTGCAGCGAAAAAGAAAAAAATAAGATTATGACAGCAACGGCAAAAAAATTGCAGAAAACCCCGATGGCACCATATTTCAGTTTGTTAGAGGGGATGACTCCTGAGGAGAAGAAGATTGTCATTATGTTCCTGACCGAATCATTGGATAAAACCAAAGAGAATGCCATGGAGCCAAGACTCTCCAAGGAAGAACGCAAACGCGGACTTATGTCACTCGCTGGATGTTGGAAAGACGATCCTGAGGATGCCGCTCGAATGGAGGCAGCAATCAAGGAAGCCCGCAAAGACGAATACATGCGTGAAATCAATCTTGACGACTAATGGAAAAGTACATTCTCGACACATGCACGTGGATTGAGTTTTTCCATGAGCGCAATGGCGTGAAAGAACATGTTGTTGAAAAAGACATCGACCAAATTTTTGCATCGGAGGTAACTCTTGCAGAGCTGACTTACGGTGCAATGAAAAGTGGTGACTACGAGAAACATATCAAGGAGCCGGAATGGTTACGCCAGTACGTCACTGTCTACGACATCAGTGAAGTATTTAATGAATACGCGCAAATACGGTGTGCCTTGAATAAAATTAAGAAGAACCTTGACAAAGAGGTTGGTAGTCTCGATATTTTCATTGGGGCTACAGCTCTTCACTATGATTTGACGGTTGTAACTGACAACTTTAAACATTTTAGTCTGATGCCAGGGGTGAAGGTGGAAAATTGGGTTGAAAGGAATAAATAGAGTGCACAGCGGATTGCACCGCCGCGCTGCCCAGGCATAAACGAACAGTATAACAACTTCACAGCCTCACCCTCCATCAGAGTGCACACCGGAACCGACCCTTTTGTGTTACGAAAAAACGGAAGCCGCGATTGACGACTTCCGTTTCCTGGTTTATTCTTTAAAAAAGATCAGAGGAACCGACCCCATGATCAAGGGGTCTTGGGAAGACCTTGCGGTCACCACAAGACCCCCGGGAATAGGTAATTTTTATTCAGTCACCTCACGAACCAGGCGGACACAGAACCCGAGGTTCCGAGTGTTGGTGAACGCGGGATCCAGATAGCCCGAATAGTAGTACACGAAGTCGTACGCGCTGTAATCGGTGGTCTTGCCACTAGACGTAGCAGACCAGTAGGCGCCGAAAATGCCCGGACTTACCAGCGACTCGCCATCCCGGTAGCCTGCAGCCGGCAGGAACACACAGCCAGCAGACTCCATCTTAGTCCAATCCGCAATGGTGTAGTTGTTGCCATTCCAGCCAGTAGCATCTCCTGCGTTGACACCGACAGGAGCAGTTACGCCGTCGGGGTGAGTATAGGTGTCGGGGAAGAGGATAACGCCCCATACACCGTTTACCTTAGCCTTGGCATAGCGGCCGTTCGATGTGCCGCCCACGGTAGATGCACTGCGGTTGTTGAACAGATATAACGACTCGGCACTGGACAGTGTGAACCAGCCTGTGCCGAGAGCCGTCTGCAGGTCGCTGTTGCTGCCCCAATCCACAAAGTTGAAGGTATAATCGCTGCTGGTAGTAGAGGTGCTCATACCGTATGTGGTTGCAGATGTGCTCCAGCCGAAGTGGTCCCATGCGTCTGCGCTGTAGCTTGTGTAATAGTCATACTGGTTGTTGAAGAAACTCCAAGTACCCGATGCGTAGCGCAGGTTACCCTTAGAGAATTTCACCTTCTTCTTCGTAGAGCTTACGCTGAACACGCCAGAGAGCAAATCGGGAAGAGCGTTCCTCGTGATGTTATAAATCTTGCCGGCGGCGAAAGTTGTGCTGCTGGGAAGGGTGAAATTATGAGTACCCACGGTCAGGTTGTTATCCATAGTAACTTTTATATTTGCACCATCGGGTACGCCGATGGCAAATGTGGCAACGCCCGAAGCATTGGGAGTCACGCTTCCTGTTACAGGATACTCTGTCCCACCATAGTCTATAGATAATGTCACGTCCTGAGCACCAGCCTCCAAGCCGGAGATGGTGAAGTTGAGAATGGCATTCGCGGGCGCCAGAGCAAAACCACTGCTGTAAGTAGTTGCTCGCTCAAAGCTTAATTGCTCTACGCCTGTTGCCTTTGCAGTCTCTGAGGCAACAAAAGCTTTCAGCATACCCCATGCTACTACATCGTCATATAAATCAGGGGAATCATTGTTGTGAATAGATAAAAAGTTATAGCTCTCATAGCCATTAGGCAGCAGGGTAGCTTTAACAATGCCAGATGCAGAAGCAGCCGTGAAAAGGTCATCGGCAGTGCCGGGCCACTTATTCTGAGTATAAATGGTGCCGCTGAATGTTCCGTCTGACACATAATTCAGCGTGCCGGCAAAGCGGCCTGCTCCGCCAGCATCCAAACCTTCCACAAACAGCTGGTCTTCTGCGCTGAAGTTAAGCTTACTGCCGTCAAACGAAGCGCGGGTGCCGGCGTCGCCCTCACGGCTTACGTTCACGGTGACGGGAAGGGCATAGCCTTTATTTATCGTGTTCTCAGTGTTCTCGGCGTTGACGATGTCGTCCAGCAGCATGGTCGATAAAGCAATAAGCATCATTATCATCCCTGCTTTATAGCCGTCCCTTCTCAAGGGACTCAAAATCTTTGTTTTCATTGTTCTTCTGTTTTTGTTGTTGTTAATAACTCGGATTGTTACGAGGCATCAGATAGTCTCCTCCGTCCACGTTCCATTCATTGTCGCATTCACATCACTGCCAGCCAGCAGTTGCGGCTGTTGTTTCAACTGGACGACCTGCATCGTCGGTCTTTCATACTCTTTTTTCTTCATAAAAGTTTAGTTTAAAATATTAGTAATATAATGAATTGTGTTTAGTTTTTGCAAATTCACGTTTGCAAGGCTGCGGTTAAGCGAGAGCCAAGCAAGTTCGCTTGCAATTGGCCGAGCGTGAGCAGTCTCGCGCGCTTACAGGTTGCAAAGGTACAAATAATTTTGTTAAAGCGTGTTAACCCCCCCTAAATAATGTTAAAAAGAAGAAAAGAATGATTATTCTACAGCTATGAGTTCTCTGCCTATTTTGTGAAGCCCTTCGACAATACGGCGACGCTGTTCTGGACGGGGTTTCTTCAGACCATTGGCGTAGTGGCTGAGTTGGTGTTGGTTGATGCCAGATACGCGACTAATCGCTGCGATGGATGCATAAAGAGAACACGACTGCAACAAAGCAGCTGCGTCCAAATGGTATTCGAATTCGTAGTCTCCATCGCGTAACCATTGAGGCACATCGTCGCCGTCTGCAATCATGCCCTCTACGTGGAACTGAAGGGTGGCCTTCACTTCCTCAATCAATTCGTCATACGATTTGGCTGTCACCACCACAGCACCAGGCACATTATCGCTCAGCGCTGCACCATAATTCTTATCACACCAAGATACGTTTACAATAATTTTTTCCATACCTCTCATCGTTTCTGCTTTATGACGCTGCAAAGGTAATAAAAAGAATACCATTTTCAAAGAGAAAGCACAAAAATAGTATTCATTTTAATACTCTTTAAGAAATTGCGCACACAAAAGATACAGTTGATTGACATCTTTTGATTAAAAAAACAAAAATAACAGTCGATTTTTACAACTAACAGTTGTTTTTTCAAAATTTCTTCCTATCTTTGCGCCAGATAAAACAGATAATGTATGACATTCGACAAGATTCTCGATAATAACACTCTATGGGCAGTGCGCTACGATGGTGTGGCAGACAATGCCTTGAAAACGCTTTTCGACCAGTGGAGCGATCCTGAGTGGTTGGTGGATTTCTTCTTGGCTAACATGGCTGACTTAGAGTCGTACTTCAAGATTACAGACATCAATCAGGCCATCTATGATACTATCGATGATAATCATCGCATCCAATGCCTGATTCTCGATATATCGCCAGAGGCTGACCTCGACAAGATTTTCCGCCCGCTGGAGAATAGTCGCACGAGTGAAATGCTGTTGGGTAAAGAAAAGGCCAGAATCAAAGAGCGGCCACAACATGCTTCATGGCTTCGCATATATGCTATCAAGCTGGAACCAGGGTGCTATATCATCACTGGCGGTGCTATCAAGCTGACGCGCACCATGCAGGAGCGTGAGCATACGCTGAATGAACTGAACAAGATGGAGCAGGTTCGCAACTATCTGATTAGTAATCAAGCTATTGATGCTGACGGATTTGTGGACTTTCTGTCAGAACTATCATAAAAGAAGGAGGTAATATGAAGAAGAAAACACAAGAATTCCTCGAAGCTCACAAGAGCGAAACGCCATCAACATGGCGCGAGGAAGCAGAATGGAGGCGCGACAACTGGTCGTGGCTGCGGCACTCACAGAAGATTGCCGTGAAGGTGTTGTTGCAGATGAAGCAGGAGGGACTGACGCAAAAGGCTCTCGCTGAACGCATGGACTGTACTCAGCAGTATGTGTCGAAGATTCTGAAGGGTAAGGAAAATATGTCTCTTGATACGCTCTCGAAACTGGAGGATGCACTTGGCATCAACCTGATTTACGACGAGCAGGTGGCATATCCTAACATGGTTGCCGAAGAGGTGTTTGCGTGAACCTGTTCATGCCATTCTGGGGATTCTACATAATCTCAAGGATGCCAGAGGAACTGGTGAGTTACATTAACGATGGCTGAGGGATGAAGGCTGTGCTATGGCGAATACGAAGGACTATGCAATGCGTGAGATGATACTGGACCGGTGTTTCAGTACGGGGAAGGAGTATACGCGCGAGGAGCTGATGGCGATTGTGAATAAGGAGCTGGAGCAGCGGGATATGCTGCCCATCAGGTCGCGCAACACCTTCAGCCAGGACATCATCGAGATGAACGAGAAGCTGCGTAAGATCTACGGTGTTTACGGCATTGTGTTCGACGACCGCCACAAGAAGCGCTACTACCGCTACAGGGATGGCATCGACTCCATCTACAACCGCGAGCTGACAGCGGAGGAGATAGAGCGGCTGCATGAGGTGCGCAGCCTGTTGCAGGGCCTTCGCGGGATGATTGAGATGGACTGGCTGGACCAGATGACAGCGCGCTTCGACCAAAGGGCGATGGGTGCCAACCAGACGATAGCGAGCTTCGAGGACGGCACGGCTGGTGATGCGAAATTCTTCCTGTCGCTGTTTGATGCCATCGCCCACAAACAGACCATGAACATTGACTACCGGCGCTTCGGACTGGACTCCAAGCAGCGCACCATCTACCCTTACTATCTGAAGCAGTACCGCCGTCGCTGGTATCTTTTTGCCACGATTGTCGACCATGAGTTTATCACTTGTTTCTCGCTGGACCGCATCCTGTCGTGCTCGAAGAACGATAGTGTTCCCTTCGTGGAGAGCGGGGTGGACTTCAATCATTATTTCGACGACATCGTGGGCGTTTCGCACCCCGACAACGGGCTGGTGGAGCATATCGTGCTGAAGGGCGACCGATGGGTGGAGTACTATCTGAGCACGCTGCCCATCCATCCGCTGCAGCAACTGGAGAGCCTGGGCGATGAAGGCTGCAGGGTGACGCTCGACGTGATGATCAACAACGAGCTGATTCAGGAACTGGCTTTCTATGGCGACCATCTCTGCGTTGAGTCGCCTGTGAGCCTGCGCGAAATGATGGTCGAAAGAGCCCGGAAACAGATAGACGCGCATAGCCAAATGGAGGATTTTGGCGATAATCTGGCCAACGAATAAAAAAAATCGCTTTTTTCTGAAAATTTTTCCATCTGTCCGCTTTGGTAGGACGGATGGCGCTTATCTTTGCACCGTCATTTGATTTATTTACTTTAAAATTTATAGATTATGGAAGGTATTTTTTTTCTGTTTGTTGTGACGGTAGTAGTCGGCAGTTTGCTGGCAGGTTATGTGAACGAGGCTGAAAAGCTGAGTGCGTAAATGAATGTATTTCAACTTTCTCAAGTTGTAGGAGTTAAGGAGTTAAATTCCATGGAGGATGAGGAGATACTATACTGATGTCATAACTCCTTAACTCCATAACTCCTTAACTCCAAAAGAGTTGAGCGAATGCGAAACTTAAATAATGTATATTAATGTATAACTAAAAAATCAAGGAAACTATGACGAAGAAAGAGTTTGATGAACTGTATGCCCTGCTTGAAAAGGGCGGTTGGTCGCCTCTGTTTTGCGACACCAAGATACCACTTGTGGAGAATCCCGTCTTTGCCGGAATTCCTAGGGAGACAGGGAATATTCCCACAGAGATGGTAGCGATGCCGAAGGCCTTGCTTTCGATGATAGAGGAACTGATGGTTAGGGTAAAAGGCGACTCGATGGTGGATAGAGACATTCACGACGGCGATTACGCCAAGCTGGAGGTAGAGCGGTCGCCGAAAAGCAACGATATCGTCATTGTTGCGATAGGCAATAACGTGACGCTGAAGGTGTATTTCGAGGATGAGAACGGCGTGCGCTGGCTTGTGGCACAAAACAAGGAGCGTCGTGACAAGTATAAGCCCATCATGCTTGACGGCAGGGATGAGGACGTGATTATCTGTGGTGTTGTCAGCGATGTGTTACGGCATCTGCCGCGCGTGTCGAACAAAGACATAGCCAGCGAATTGAATGCAGCCAAGGAGGCTATGGAAGTGAGTGTAGATATTCCCCAGCAGCGTATTTCGGCTATGATCAGGACACTGGCCGATAGGATTACGATAGGCAGAATGTGGTTTGCCGTATTCCGCGCAATGATAGACCTGGTGCTGATTAGCGAGAAAGACTATCAGGGATTCTGCGATTTGGTGACGTGTGAGGTGCCCAAACATAAACATCTGCCGAAACCCTCAGAGATGCAGCGAATGGCTGTTAACAGTTTCACAAGACCGGTAAAGAAGTGGAGCGAGATAAATGCTCCCGTTGTAGGCAGCCGCTTTGTGGCGTATAAAAAGCTTGCAGAAGAGGCAGAGAGAATGCTGCTCAGCGGAGAGGGATTGGACTAAAAAATGAAAACTCTACCGAAACTCTCAAAAACTCTACCAAAACTCTCACAAAATTCCGAAAAACTAATGACGGAGCCCTAAACTCTACATAAACTCTACACAAACTCTACGGCGATGGAAGAATCCTTCCGTCGCCGTTTTTTTATGTCTAATTTCGCAGTCGGAAAAGCTGGCCAGCTCGATCCAACAGAACATTATTCATTAAACAAAAAAAGAGTATGAAAAAGAAAACAAGAAGAAAGAATGAGACGGCGCGGCTGCTGGCGCGGTGGGCGATGGAACTGGCGAACCACCTGAGGTACAAGGAAGGTTGGACGGCAGAGCGGGCTACGCGGCAGGCGTGGCTGTGCCAGCACGCGCTGGAGGCGCTGGGCAAGGGCGAAGTGACGCTGGACTTCAACAAGGTGGACGGCTCACGTCGTATTGCTCGTGGCACGGTGTGCAAGGGTATTGACCCGCTCTTTGATCTGTATGAGTACAAGGGTAAGAAAGACGAAATCAGCTATCGCTACAACTGGTCGTTCACCTTCTGGGATTTGGACGAGAAGGCTTTCCGCTCGTTCAATGCTGCGCGACTGAATGAATTTAAAACATTAATTGCCATATAATTGGAACGTTAATTTATCATTAATTTGAATTATGATGGACAATTATCCTCTTGGGGCGGCGAACGACCCGCGCGCTCCGTATAACGAGCCCATGGAGCGCGAGATTGACGTGACGGCACGGCAGGAGCTGTACAAGGACTTGACGCTGTGGACGGACGACGACCACGTGTTGATGCACGACGACATCATGGAGCTGTACCACGAG
>CADCDY010000139.1 GCA_902800245.1 uncultured Prevotellaceae bacterium | reverse complement strand
ACTTAAACCGTATTGCATCCATCTGCAAGAAATATTTCATGAAAATGGAACAATCTCTATAATCGGATGCAAAGGTAAGAGGTGAGTGGCAGGTTATTTATGCTTGTGAATCCGGTTTCTTAGCAGTACCGCTATGATTAATACTGCCGCTATGATAAATGGTGGTATATAACTTTCTAGGTCGTTGCAGTGTAACTTTTTGCTTTTTCTCCTTCTATAAATATAAATAAGGTGAAGAAGTTAGGTGGTTTCAGAAATAATGTGTATATTTGCACTCGAAAAGGGTGTAGAGATATGAGAAGTATCAACAAAATATACGAAGCAATTGATGCTGATGGCTTCAAAGAGTCAACACTACAACTTATCGACGAATATGTAAACGACATCGAAAATGGAAGAACAAATTTTTCTAGATTTAATGAACAAGAGCATGCTGGCCTCTGTAAGGCAGGTGCGCCTCTCATTGGGGCGTCCGTCATCGCATGCTACGCGCGAAGAAGCCTTACAACAGGTCGCAATGCTGAAGGCTGCCAAGGAGTCGGCCCATTTAACTGGGAAATAGACGAAAAGCAAGAAAAACTTATCGAACTATGGGCTAAAGCCACTGGTTTCTGGTTCGTAAATTCAGACCGTATCCTTCAGAAAAACCTTGGTCCAATGATAGCACAAGGCGCCGAAGCTATAGTTTACTATAGTGAAGGTGCCCCCACAGTGACAAAGGAACGAGCATCTATCTATTCTACCACCGAAAAAGCTTTGGATGCAATAGTCCTGCATAACTATCTTTTTCCAGAAACAGCAATGAATGTGTTTGGCTTTACACGTGATTCAGATGGCTTGTTCCGTATTGTTCTCACCCAGCCGTATGTACGTTGTATGCGATTAGCAACAAAAGAGGAAATTGACGAAATGGTGGCAGGGAAAGGATTTCGTGACAACTGGAACGGTGAAGGAGTGAACTATATTTCAGATCGCTTAGCACTCGAAGATATGCATCCGGCTAATGTTTTCATTGATGAGGTAACGGGAAGGCCTATCTGCATTGATTGCATTGTGAAATTTGTGAACAATGGTGCCATAGAGACTGGTGAGTGACAGTAACGATGGCTGAGGGAAAATGGCTGATAAAGTGGTAGTCGCAAAATTTGCGAATACCACTGATGCCATAGGGATAGGTAGCACGTTATTTGTGCTTGCGAATCCAGTTTCTTAGCAGTACCGCTATGATTAATACTGCCGCTATGATAAATAGGGTTAACCAGCCGTTTTCCCGTTTTGGCTCCTTTTGGTTTCATACCGAATACTGGTCTTACGACGCATCAGTTAAAAGACTGTCAGGAACTGTTAAGAGCCGACCAGCTATTGGCTATGGTCAGGAAGAATTTTTCTTTTGATTGAATATTAACGATTGACTATCTTCTGATACGCCATCCTTTCGTCACCTGACAGCAGATAGATAATGCCGCAATAGGTGAAACCGTGCTTCAGGATGTTGTGCTGCATAATCTTGTTGTCGCGATGGGTGTCTATGCGGATATTCGTATCATGAGAGAAGCAGAAATCCATGATGCTGCTGAAGATGCCGTGAGCTTGCGGGTAGCTGGCTATTCGATGGACTACATGATAAGGTTGTGTGTCATCAAACCATTGACCATCATAGATTTTGCTGTATGTAGGTTCTGGTGATGGTAGGAAAGCAAAGTAGCCAACGACCTTGTCATCATCCTCAATGACAAAACCGCCATTCCGTTCCATATCAGCCATAATGACTGCCTCAGAGGGGTAGCCTTCTCCCCATTGATGCATGTTGCCAGACTGCCGCATAATCTTCTTTGCAGCATCCATGACCTGCATGATCTCAGCCACATCCGTCTGCCTTGCTTCCCTAATAATCCGGCTCATTTCTTTTCCTTAGCTTTCCTTGCAAACTCAAATAGCGACAGAGGCAAGTGGCAATAGCCATCGGGATTCTTGTCGAGGTAGTCCTGATGATACTCTTCCGCCGTATAGAAGTTCTGCAGAGGCAGTTTTTCTACGGCCAAGGGCTGCTCATAGTTCTTTTGTTCTTCTGCAAAAACCTTCTCGATAACGGGCAAATCCGCTGGGTCAGTATAATAGACACCAGTGCGATAGCGCGTTCCCTCGTCGTGTCCCTGCTTATTGAGACTTGTCGGATCGATGGCTTTGAAGAACATCTGCAAAAGGAATTCAAGGCTGACCACATCAGGATAGAACCGCACAAAGACAGTTTCTGCGAAGCCTGTCTGGTCAGTATATACCTCTTTATACGTTGGATTCTCCGTATGTCCGTTGGCAAATCCCACTTCCGTAATGGCCACGCCCTCAATCTGCTTGAAGTAATGCTCCGTTCCCCAGAAACAGCCACCAGCAAGGTAGATATCCTTCGTGGGCTTTGTTTCCAGAATCCCATCCACCTCATGCTCTACGAATGGCCCTGCTTTGCACTCCAACAGGACACTCGGCTCCAAGCACTCCAACCCGTGCCAGACGTTCTTGGGAATGTCCACGCCATAGCGGCCACTTTCATGACTGATAACGCAGGACTCCACAATCTCTCCCTCGTCATTGTAGGTCGTCACTCTGACCTTTCCTTTCAGAATCACGAAGGTCTCGTCCTTGTCCGGATGGTGATGCACTGGGATAAATGTGTCAGGTTCCAGGGCATTAAGGAATCGGTGGCATTTGTCCTGAAGGCTCTGATGGAAGTTATAGTTCTTTCTCAGCCTCGGTGATTTCTTGGCTTCCTCGGCCAATCCGTTCATTAAGTTATCGTCTATTATCTTCATACGCACTATTATTGTCAATCTTCCACCTCACAATGCAGGAATCCCATTTCCTTGGACTTTTCCTCGTTCATCAGGAAATAGACGGCCTCGCCCTCGTTGCAGAGTTCACCCTTCGAGTTGGTGATCTCTGCACTGATATAGGCAAGATTCCTCACTTGTTTCGAGACTTTTGCCCTGATAGTCAACTCCGGCTCCGTTGTTGGCACTGCCTTGCGGAACTTCACATTCAACTGCACAGTATATCCGCTGGTCTGTAGCTTACGAGTGACAACCCATCCGCAAACTTCATCTATCAGCGTACTCAGGATACCACCGTGCATGGTATCTACCCAGCCCTGATAGTTATGTTCAGGATGCCAGGTACTAACGATATAGTCACCATCCTCATAGAACTCCAAGTGAAGCCCGATAGGATTGTCAGGACTGCAACCGAAACAATTATATCCCTCATGGTTGCGCCATGGATTTATTATTTTCTTCATATAATCTGGTCTATTATACTCAAAATACCTAAATACACTTAAAACTGATGGCAAATTTACAAATTATTGCCGACTTTTTGCTAAATTTGTAGCGATTTTTAGGATAGTTTATAATCAAACCCAACAAAACAGAGATTATGAGACTTAACAACGGCTTAATGAAAGTGATAATCCTTAATGGCAGTCCGAAGGCTCACGGCAATACGGCGACGGCGCTGCACGAAGTGGAGCGGACGTTGCAACAGCAGGGTATCGAGACGGAGTGGAGCATCGCCCACGGCACAGCCCCTGGTGAGGTTGTTCGCGACGAAGAGGGCATGCAGACCATGCGACAGTTGGGCCTGAACATGGCGTTCATGATGAAGTCCATCCGTCTCGGTCTCCAGCAGTTTGGCTCGCCGAAGATTCAGGAAGAACTGACAGAAACCCATTATATCAGATAAACTATGACGTACAAAAGCTTTTTTCTTGCAGCCTTGCTGCTTAGCCTGATGCCTCTTACGGTTGGGGCACAGGACACTGACATCAACAGCCGTGACCTTCGCGGCAAAGTGGTTTATCAGGATGACGAAGTGGTGTTCCGCCAGCTCGACGAGCATACATGGATAGGGAACGGACACCGAGTTTATAACGAGTCGCTCTACCTTGTTGAGGGTAATGACCGCGCACTCCTGATTGATGCTGGAACGGTTATTCCTGAGTTGGACAAGATTGTGGCGAAGATTACTACCAAGCCTGTCACCATGATGCTGACACATGCCCACGGCGACCATGCGGGTGGGGTAGGGCCTTTCCCCGAGGTCTATCTGAATGCAGGCGACATGCCTCTCGTTTCGAATAGCATGCGAAGCTACAAAGGCCAGATCAAGTATCTCTACGACGGCGAGGTAATAGACCTTGGCGGCCGCGAAATTGAGGTCATCTTCACACCCGGTCACACCTCCGGCAGCGCCACCTTCTTCGACAAGGCCAAGCATTATGGCTTCAGCGGCGATGCATTCGGCTCGACCAATCTGCTGGTGTTCACCAACCTCTCGACCGAGATGTACACTGCCGAGCGGATTGAGCGCTACATGAAGCAGAACGACATCCGCTTCCTATTCCCTGGTCATTACAGCGGTGACAATTTGGAGACGCTCCAGCGTGTCACCGACATCAAGAACATGTGCCGCGAGATACTCGACGGTGAACGCCTGCCGACCGTTAGCAACGGCAACAACGGTGGTATGGACATGATGGTCGACGACAAAGGCGTCCGCATCAACTTCAGCAGCCGGACGGGAAGGAAGTAATTATCTGATAAAGTTCATGAATGCCGGACGTTCGTCGCGCTGGGGAGCGGGATGGCCGTCGGCGTGGATCTTTTGAAGCAGGAAAGCCATGTTCGTGGCGAGGGTGCGCATGGTTTGCATGCCCTCGGTGTCGAGCTTCACCTCACCCTTGCCGGCACCGTAGGCGATGTTCCAGTATTGGGAGGTCACCACGGGCATGTTCATCATCTCGAACATCATGTTCATCGTCTGGAGCGTGGCCGTAGCACCGCCGATCCTGCAGCAGCTATCGTTGCTTTCTTGATAAAATCTCTTCTGTTCATAAGTCTAGTTATTGTTTATTCACAATTCTTCTTAAATCTTGGGGCAAATATACAAATAAATGCTGAATTTTCACTATATTTGCCTCAAGTTTTGAGATTAATTATAAAAATTACTAGCAATTATCAGATAAACTATGAGTTACAAAAGCAATTTCCTCATTATCGCGCTCTTGTTTTGCACGACCATTGCACGGGCGCAGTACAATCAAGTAAATGACATCCCATACCGCGAGGCGGCAGAGGACTATGCCCAGGAGCGCTGCAAGCTCGATGTGTATTATCCGACAAACGCCCAGGATGCGCCCGTGGTGGTGTGGTTCCACGGCGGCGGCATCGAGGGTGGCGAGAAGCACATCGACCCGCAGTTGAAAAACAGCGGCCTCGTGGTCGTCGCGGCTAACTACCGTCTGCTGCCGAAGGCTCCAAGAACATCGCGAAGTACAATGGCAGCCGTCGTAAGATATTCGTGGCCGGCCACTCAGCGGGTGGCTATCTGCTCGACATCATAGGACTCGACAAGCGCTGGCTGGCAAAGTACGGCGTTGATGCAGACTCGCTCGCGGCCCTCGTACCGTTCAGCGGCCAGTGCGTTACGCACTACAACATCCGCAAACAGCAGGGCATCCCACCCCTGCAGGCCACCATCGACCAGTATGCCCCGCTCACCTACGTCCGTCCCGATGCACCGCCTATTGTCATTATCTCTGGCGACCGCGAACTGGAACTCTTCGGACGCTACGAGGAGCAAGCCTACTTCTGGCGCATGCTGAAACTCGTGGGCCACAAGGACGTGACGCTCTACGAGATGCAGGGCTACGACCACGGCGCCATGCCGTTCCCGGCCTATAAAATCCTGAAGGACCACATCAAGCGACTGACAGAAAGATAACCGCATCAAAATCCGTTTATACCTCGATAATGCTGCCTTATTTGCGCTAAACCTTACCTTATTTGCGCTAATTGTTCCCTTACTGGGAACCATTTATTCCCACCTTGGGAAGAAACTTTTCCCAGCCTGGGAATAAAATCATTGTTGATGCCTGTTAGGTTTATTACTCCAAAAGTAATTTCAAATACTCCGAAAGAAATTTTGAATACTCTTGGAGTGCTAATCGTTACTCTCCTCCCTGCTGTCGGCTTGACACTTCCCTGCTGTCGGCCGGACAGCAGGGAGCAGAGCGCCGTTCAGCCAGTAAGGTAACAAAGCTGACTTTTGAAGTGATAGGATGAGATACCCATCACCCCTCACTTAAAACACTGGGAATACCTTTATATAAAGGCCTTGAGAGTGGGTGAGGGGTGAGTGAGGGGTCAAGCCTACCCCTCACTGGTTCTCATCCCCTTTCTGCAAAGGTTTTCCCAAAGATTTGAGTGAGGGGTGAGGGGTAGTCACGCGATAGTCAACCAAAATCAGAAAACGTCAGGTAAACCTTAAGCTTGGAACCGCTAAACTCCGAGTTTACCGGCACTAAAATGCAATACTCCGAAAGTAATTTTAAATACTCTTGGAGTATTTCCGATTACTCCGATAGTATTGATTCCATTGCCAGCATTAATGGTAGCAATTACGAGCATTAAAGGTAACAATTGCAAGCATTAATACTTGAATTCCCAGGGCAGGGAATATTATTTCTCTGGGCAGGGCGC
>CADCDY010000138.1 GCA_902800245.1 uncultured Prevotellaceae bacterium | reverse complement strand
CTCCGAGAACACTTTCCTTAATGGTGTTATCCTCGTAGAGACAGCATTAACCCCTCGCCAGCTCTTGAAAGTCACTCAGAAAATAGAACGCGACATGGGGCGTAAGGTCAAATCTCTCACCTCTCACCTCTCACCTCTCACCCCTAAAGTCTACTCCGACAGGTGTATCGATATCGACATTCTGCTGTATGACGATTTGACTGTCGACGAGCCCGACCTGAAGATTCCCCATCCGTTGATGCACGAGCGCAACTTCGTGATGATTCCGTTGGAAGAGGTCAGAGATATGATGGCTGATGGCTGATGTAAGATGTAATATTAATATAAACAAAAACAAAACTACGTATGAAAAAACTAATCTCTCTGTTGCTGTTAGGCGTTACGTTGAGCGCCTCGGCACAAAAGCACAACTGCGAGCACGGCAAGGCCTGTGCCAACTGCGAAAATCCCTACAAACACTACACTCAGCAACTGCCTTTCCAGATGCCTGAGGTCAGTGCACCAACGTTTCCCGACCGTCAGGTGAACCTGAAGGACTTTGGAGCCGTCGGTGATGGTATCACGCTCAATACCGATGCCTTTGCAAAGGCTATCGACCAGTTGAGCCGTCAGGGTGGGGGCCGTCTGCTGGTTCCTGCCGGTGTGTGGTTTACAGGCCCCATTGAGCTGAAGTCGAACATCAATCTCCACTTGGAGGTAGGGGCTGTCATTCTGTTCTCTGGTGACGAGAACCTCTACAAGATCATCAAGACCTCGTTTGAGGGCTTGGACACCCGTCGCTGTCAGTCGCCGCTGACGGCCAATGGCTGTGAGAATATCGCCATTACGGGACGTGGCGTCATCGACGGTAACGGTCAGTATTGGCGTCCCGTCAAGAAGGCGAAGGTCACTGCCGCTCAGTGGAAGGAGGTCTGCGACCGCCCGGGTGGTGTGAAGGTTCGCGACGACTACTGGGTGCCCTCTCAGGGCTATGCTGATGCCGAGAAGAATGCCGACATGAATGTTGTCAAGGCCAACAGCGAGGCTGAATGGAATAGCTACAAGCGTTTCCTGCGTCCTGTGATGATTTCGCTGGTCGGCTGTAAGAACGTGCTGCTACAGGGCGTCATCTTCCAGAATTCACCCGCGTGGAACATCCATCCGCTGATGTGCGAGAATGTCATCATCGACAATGTCCTCGCCCGCAATCCTTCCTACGCCCAGAATGGTGACGCGCTCGATCTGGAGTCGTGCAAGAATGCCCTCATCGTCAATTCGAAGTTCGATGCAGGCGACGACGGCATCTGCATCAAGAGCGGTAAGGACAAGGACGGTCGTCTGCGTGGCAAGCCCTGTGAGAATGTCGTCGTCGACGGTTGTACCGTCTTCGCCGGTCACGGTGGCTTCGTCGTCGGTTCCGAGATGAGCGGTGGCGTCAGAAACATCCTCGTCAAGAGCTGTCAGTTCCTGGGCACCGACGTAGGCCTGCGCTTCAAGTCAACGCGTGGTCGCGGCGGTATCGTTGAAAACATCTTCATTCGCAACATCTCTATGACCGATATCAAGACCGACGCCATCACCTTCAACATGTATTATGGCGGCAAGTCGGTTGCCGAGATGCTGGCCGACGGCGACAATCCCGACAACACCACCAAGATGCCCGTTACCGAAGAGACGCCCATCTTCCGCAATATCGACATCCAGGATATCGTGTGCAATGGTGCCGGACGTGCTATGGAGTTCAACGGCCTGCCCGAGATGCCCATCAGGAATATCAACCTGAAGAACATCGTCATCAAGGCCAAGAAGGATGCCGAGTTCACCAACTACGAGAACGTCACGAAAGAGAATGTCAATATCACTATCGAGTAATTTCTTCATTTCTTTCATTTCTTTGGGCAAACGCCCGGAAATGGCCGAGTGACCAAAATGACCGATTCTTCGGAAGGCCCTTGTTTAGGGCTGCTTCCGAAGACGCCATACTTAAACAAAATGAGAAAAACTACTCTTTTACTGATGCTGTTTGTATGCGGACTGATCTCTGCCTCTGCACAGACTGCTGCCAAGATGGAAGCAGAAAGTGCTGCCTACGAGAATTGCAAACTCATCAAAGATGGGAAGTATTCAGGCGGTAAGGCCCTCGAACTCACAGAGGCCAATGCCAAAATTACCTTTACCTACACGGCTGCCGAAAGAGGCAAGTACACCATCACCGTTGGCTACGACGGACTGTATGGCAACAAGGTGGTTAATCTGTCTGTCAATGGCAACGCTGCCACCTTCAACACGACAGAGAAAGGTCCAGGCGAGGCCGTTGTCGGCCCCTACCTTATGAATCAGGGCGACAATACGATTGTGCTTACACCCAGCTGGACCTGGTTCCGCATCGACTACATCACCATAGCCAACAGCGAGAGTGCCGTGCAGTTCGACATCGCCCCGACACCTGCGGATGCCAATGCCTCCGACGCTGCCAAGACAGTCTATGCCTTCCTCTACGACAACTTCGGCAAGAAGACCATCTCTGGCATCATGACCGGCGACATGGGGACGGCCAACGGCGACGTCACCCAACATGCCGATGTGCAGGCCGTCTGGCTGGCTTCCGGCAAATATCCGGCACTCGTAGGCTTCGACTTCATGAATGCTACAGGCGTCAACGAGACGGATACCTGGTCCAAAGACTACACCGACAAGAGCATCGCCCTCGCCAAAGACCTCTACAATCGTGGCGGACTGCCTGCCTTCACCTGGCACTGGCGCGACCCCAGCCGCAAGACGGGGGAGTTCTACGTCACCGTCGGCGGTAAGCCTGCATGCACCATGAAGATCTCCGACGCCATGAACGCTGACGGCTCTTGGAACACCTCGTCAAAACTCTATCAGAACATCGTCAAGGACATCCATACCGTCGCCGACTACTTCCTTGAATTGCAGGGCGCTGGCATGGCCTGCATCTTCCGTCCGCTCCATGAGGCCAGCGGCGGCTGGTTCTGGTGGGGAACAGACGGCGGTGCCAACTACGCCAAGCTCTATCAGCTGATTGTCGATGAGATGACCAGCGTGAAGGGTGTCCACAACGTCATCTGGGTATGGAACCCCTGCACCGTCGACGATGCCGGCTGGAATCCTGGCGAAGCCTATTACGATGTCTTCGCCATAGACATCTATAATAACGCCTTCGACTACTCCAGCAACTATGTCGCCTTCGATAAGCTCAAGAACCTCACCGCCGGCAAGAAGATCATTACCCTCTCAGAGAACGGGCCCATCCCCGACATCGACAAGGAGTTTGCCGAAGAAGCCGTCTGGTCGTGGTGGATGCCCTGGTATCAGACGTGGGGAGGCAACTTCGTCGACAAGACCAGCCAGGACGAGTGGACCAAATGTATGAACGACGATCGTGTCATCACCCTCGAAGACCTCTCGGCAGGCTGGCCCACCGCCATCCAATCCCCCTCAATGTTCAATGGTCCTCGCAACGCCACACTCTCTCAGGGAGAATGGTCAGTGGTCAATGGTCCCATCTACGACCTCCAAGGCCGTCGCCTGCAAGGCCAGCCCACCGCCCCCGGCATCTACGTGAATAATGGACGTAAAATTGTGATAAAGTGAGAAGTTAAGGGTTAAGGGTTAACGGTTAAGGGTTAAGGGTTAAAGGTTAAAGGGAAGATGGCTGATGGTTGATGGCTGAGTTCAATGTTTAATATTCAATAATAATGAAGAGATTTTTGTTTTTTGTGGTAGCTTTGGTGTTTGCTACCGGTATTCAAGCGCAGAAGATTGATGCAAGGCTGACGAACCTGTTGTCAGATGCAAATGGTGTTTCAAAAACTAAAAGAGCTGTGCGTGGTCAGCAGCAGGAGATAGATACTGCTGCCGTGAAGCAGGATATCAATGTCAGCTTTAATAGCGACGGCACGGTGAAGAGTTTCAGCGCCTTCGCTATGGTGAAGGAAGGCTATAATTGCCCTACAGCTGAACTGCAGGAGCTTGGCGTGGAGATAAGGGAGAAAATAGGCAGAATGCTTATTCTCACCATTCCTGCTGAGAGTTTGCTAAAGGTTGGCGACATTGAGGCGATAGAATACGTTAATGCCGACAAGATAAACCGGATAATGAACGAAAACGGCAGACTGAAGAGCAGGGTGTCAGAGGTGGCCACAGAAGAAATGGCTGTAACAAAGAACCATCTGCCACAGGCATATACCGGAAAAAATGTGTTGGTAGGCATCATAGACACAGGCATAGACTTCAATCATGCTGCCTTCCGCAATGCCGACGGTTCTACTCGCATAAAGATGGCGCTGAGAAAGTCGGGAAATGAACTCCTGGAATTTACAACTGATAGTCAGATAGCTCCATTGATAAGCGACCTTTTTGATGAGTCGCATGGCTCGCATGTAGCGGGAACAGCAGCGGGAAGTATTGTCGAAGGAACGAACAAACAGGGTATGGCTCCAGAGGCTGACCTGCTGTTGTGTGGCTTGGGAGGCTCATTGGCAGAATCAAACATTGTGCAGGCTATCAAGAAGATGTTCGACTACTCCAAGGCTGAAGGGAAACCTTGTGTGATAAATCTGAGTATGGGATATGTGGATAACTTTCACGACGGTACTGTATCAGACGTAGTGACAGGTCTGAAAGAATACTACAAAGAGGATGTACAGAACAAGGTAGGCAGAATTGTTGTTTTCTCATCAGGCAACACTGGCGGATACCATGCTGCTTTGTATGAAGTTCTGCCTGCTGCCGGCGCTGACGGATATAATCTGAGAACGGTGCCGGGTGTGACGTTCCAGGATTCTTATAACAATGACAAATTAGGACAAGTGATTGTAAGCTACTACGACAAAATCCGCAACTTCTTCTATATGATGGACGGCAGTGATTTTGACGTTGATGTCAAGGTGGTTAATGTAAAAACGGGAGAAACATATTCCCTTTCGGAGAAACCTCTATATTCAATATTTGATGAGCCCTTAACAAGTCTGACAAAATCCAAAGGTTTATATAGCCAGAATAATAAGCATTATATAGAATACAGTATGGACGGTTCTTCAATATATATGTTCCACGAGCCCGACCTGAAGCTGGCATATTTCGTAAAGGGTCCTGCCGGAAAGACATTAAGAGCTATGGACTACAGAGAGGGTAAGGAGTTTGGTTTCCACTCAGAAGGCCTGGCAGGATATACTGAAGGTCAGGATAATGGTGCATTCAACATACATACCTGTGCTGACGAGGTAATAAGCGTTGGCGCGTATGTCTCTGAATATAAATGGAAGAGCATAGATGGAAAAGAACAGTGGTCCACTTCTTTGCCGAAAGAAAATGATATAATTCTGCCTTATTCTTCATGGGGTGTAGATGATAATGGTGTCAGCCGCCCCGATGTCGTAGCACCTGGTGCTGCAATATGCTCTGCCTACAACTTTTATGATGCCAGCTATTTTGATGGCAATGGTAATGTAAAAGCAGGTACAGAGAAAGATATAACAGATAAGGTGACCCTGTCATCTCCGTTTGACCATCCTCAGTATTATGGATCTATGGACGGCACCTCTATGGCGGCCCCTAATGCTACGGG
>CADCDY010000137.1 GCA_902800245.1 uncultured Prevotellaceae bacterium | reverse complement strand
GTGATGGTCGAATCGAGGTGTGACAGGATATTCATGGCAACGGTCATAGCCGAATCCTTACGTCCCGCCCTCAGATTCGATTCGTATTTCTTCAGGAAGGTCAGCTGAATGTTCTCCATCGAGTAATCGCTGGCATACTGTTTCCTGAATTCGTCCAGATAGCTCCAGCTGTCAGCAGCATCCTTCCATTTTTCTGTAAACATCTGATAGTCGGCGGCAAGAATGGCGCCATCGGAGGTTTGGCTATAGTGCGTCTTGCGGAAAGATGCGAAGGCGCTGTCTGCCTCACTGGTCCTTCCCAAACCTTCAAGAGCCTTGGCACGGAACACGCAGGAACGGCCATACTGCTTGTCGATGTAAGTTTCTGGAGCCAGCCCCGTCTTATCGTAGCACCCTACCAGACTGTCGTAGCGGTTAGCCCAAAACAGCAGATTCTCGAGGTCGCACATGTCGGAGTAATTGTAGCAGATATTGGTGAGACCGATGATAGCCAGTCTGTAGGTGTCACTCGATGGCTGCTGGCGTATATAGCCGAGGTGCTGCTGATAAGCCTGCTCCAGTGTCTGTGCAGCCGTTTCCTTGTTCAGCCCGAAACGGCTCTGGCAGTAGCCGATATAGATAATCAGGTTGGTATAGTTGCTGGTATTGTCATAGCCCATTTGCTGCAACTGGCTCACAGCCGTCTGCGCCACCTTCAGGGCTGCCTCATACTCACCCAGCGTACATTTCAGTCCCGCCAGACGGCTGGCCATCTCGGCATATACTTCGGCATCTTCCTTATCTTCGTCAGGATTGAATGCTGCCATGCCCGTATTCCAAAAGAACTCAGCGATGCGCTTACGCATCAACTTGTCGTTTGCATACCCCAGCCAGTAGCTGGATATCATGTCGCTGATGAGCCCGGCATTTCTCAAACTGTCGGCAAGAATCTCCAGACGATTGTAGTCGTTTGCCCGATAGGCGACGGTGATCATGCTGTCAGCCTCCTGTTGTTGTATACTCGTTGTAGAACTGTTGACGTCACAACCCGCAGTAGTCAGCAACAGTATGCCGACAACCGAACAAATAGCAATTTTCTTGATGCCCATTAATCTGTTATATTATATTCCTAAATTTAGTTTGCAAAGATACGAATAAATCTTGATTCTTGCAAGCATTTGGAACGTTTTTATCTTCAAAACTATTAATAGTTCGCCCTCATCCCTCCCCATGATCCAACATCCAAATTTTCAACGTAAAAAATGATCAGTAGAACCGACCCCCATGGGCATGGATAAATCCAAATTTTTGGTCTGCTTTTTGATTTTGGCAGTTGGCCGAAAATTTTCGGCGATGACGAAGAAGTAAAGAAAATTCCGTTAAAATCGAAAGGCTCGTTTAACATATTTTAGACGGCTTAACAATTCCCGGTCATTTTGGTCACTCGGTCATTTCTGGGCGTTTGCACGGGGGCCAATATATGTATAAGGGGGTGACCATTTTTAAAATTCCCTAAAAATGTGGAAGATTCTCGCACATCGGCTTTCGTGTAAAGAAAATTTATTTGCCGAAAAAATATACGTCGTATCAAATTTTTTTCATATCTTTGCAGCGTGAACCGGAAGAAAAGGTCTTCGCTCCCTCCTCTCGAGGTTTCCTCTAAGGATGTTCCGAGTCGGAAACAAACAGAGGGGTCGGAGAAAGGCAAAACCGAAGGTTTTACGAATGTTTAACACTTTAATTACTTATTATTATGAGTCATGAAGGCCATCTGTGACCACTCCTTCGAGGGTGTCAAGAAAGGTCAGGAGACTATGTCACTCTTCATGTCTGAAAATATTCAGAAGAGCCGTGCGGCCATCGAAGAGATGCAGTCGCAAGGCGTCGCATTCCTGAACATGTACTCTTTCGTTCCCGTAGGCATGAAGCATGCATTTGCTCCTAACCAGTATCTGGTGGCCATGGGTTCTCTGCCTCAGGTGAAGACCAACTGGATTGAGGATGGCGACACGCACATCGTATATCCTACGATTGTCGCTCTTGCCAGCAAGACCTCGTATGGCGACATCATCAGCAAGGAGAGCGGCACTACCGCCCAGCGCCACATCCAGGATGCCGTCATCGAGCGCTCCAAGCAGCTGCTCGTCGAGACCCGCCTGCCCGTCAGCGAAATCGCCTACCAACTCGGCTTTGAATATCCGCAGCACTTCTCGCGCCTCTTCAAGTCACGCATTGGTATGACACCAAATGAGTACAGATTAACAGCATAACAATTATGAAGAAGACGATAGTGAGCACGAATCGGCTCATAATAATGTGGCGGCACTCTTGACAAAACCTACTTCTGATATAGTTTCTGACCATGAAGATTGTAGCGCTGGCCGTCCTTGATGATAACAATACGGCCATTCTCCATCGTCTTCACGGTGCACGTCTTGCTGTTGGTTGTCTTCACCGTCGTGACAGCGGTGGCAGAGACATCAGGCACACGGACATACATGTCGTAAACCCGGGCGCCACCACCAGAGGACGCATTCAACAGTTCTATGGTACGGATCTGTTTGGCCACATCTTCACTGATGCCAGCCACCTCAATCATATCCCACTCCAGCAGGGTGGTCTTCTTCAGCTTGCCAGTAGAGTAAGATCCTGACTGACCATTGGTCAGCGTCCACTTGATATTAAAGGTACGGTCACCAGTAAAGTGGAGGTTAATCTTCAGCTGCAGCACACCGTCAGAAAGATTCCAACGGATACCACCATTGTTCTTGCCAATATCAAAACCGCCTTTGGTGCATCCACCAGGAACGCTACCATTGCTCTCTGTCTTCTCAGGATCGTAAGACGTCGTATTGCTGCTTCCAGGAATCATCTCCAGCACGCCCTGCAGGTCGACAGGCAACGCGTCCCAGGCATCCTGGAAGTGATACCAGTCGCCCGTAAGCACCTTGAAGGGAGTCACCAGGACAATGCTACCCGTAGTGGTGTAGGTCTTCACGCCTTCTGTCTCATTACCAGTAGCGGTGAGCTTGAAGGTACAATTCGTCTGCGGCGTTCCGCTAATGGTCACCGTATGGCTGGCAGCATCGAAGACGTAGGAAAGTCCTGCGCAGAGTCCCTCAACGACAGCATCCGTAGCGACATCGTTCAGCTCGTAGACGATATCCGCAATCGGCTGCCCTTCGACAATCTCCTGTGAGGAGTTGGCTGTCTTGCACTTCACCTCAATCTTGTCAGGAACAACATAGGGCACAGGCACACCGTCCAGCTCGAAGGCTCCAAAGTCGGGGGCATCGTCATTATAAGGGATATAGATGTCGTCTGCCGTGATATACTCGTTCAGTCCCTCGATATAAGAAAGACACTCTGCCTCTGTCATCTTGCGCTTGGGGGTGAATCCGATAACGGGCATACCCTTATCCTTGAAGATGCTGCCGGGCTTCAGGCGGGCAAAGTTGTTGTTGGGCAACGAACCGTCTGCTTCACGGTCGGCCATGAAGTCAGCGACAGACAGTGACAGGAACTCGCCGCTGTGGTTTTGTGTCTCAGGAGTATAAGAACCACCATCGGGCTTGAAGCTTTCCTTGATGGGACTACAGCCGTCGATTTCAATCCAGGAATTGTAGGTTGTGCCTTCAGTAGGGTCTTGATAGCCGTCTTTATCTGGCGACAGGAACTCGTGGTTACCAATCTTCCTACCACTCTTCTCTGCCGTTGCGCCCCAACCAATACAGTTGTGGATATCCATTGTGCCATATTTGAACTCTGTGGGGAAGCGGTAGTTGTACTCATTGCCCCAGGCCACACAGTTGAAGATATACATGCCCTCATAGGCATTGTTCTGGTCGAAACCCTTGTGCAGATTCTCGAAGGCCACACAATTGGTCAGCACATGGGCACCCACCGAATGGTCGAAGTTGGCACCTCCGGCAGAGCCACCGCCACCGAGTTTGAAGCCATTGCCATTCTTTCCCTCGCCGCCATTAGGCAGATAACCGGCATGCCAAGCCCAGCAGTGGTCGATGACTACAGGATGATAAGTCATGTAGAGGTCCCAGTTGTCATCGGAATTGGTCCACGCACGACAGCCATGAAACTCTGTGCCAGGACCCGGGAAGAGTTTCACGGCAAAACCGTCGGCATCGCCTCCGTCATCACTACCGCTATACGACTTCAGGTCGGCATTCTCGTACGAGTCACAGTTGATCACCTTGTTATACCGGCAATAGCTGAAATTGGGGTTGAAGGCCGGCTTGCCACTGATGGGGAACGACTTGGTATCCTCAATGGAGAAGTCCTTGAACATGCCAATCTGCAGACCTGTGTCGTTATTCCAACGGAACGTACAACGCTCCACGATATTGTAAGAGCCTTCTATCTTCATACCATTGTCCTTGGCATTCTGCAACACCAAGCCGTAGAAGGTCCAGTAGTTGGCCTCGTGGTTGACATAGATACAGCGCGACTGCTTGAATTCAATCTCTGACGAAGGATTCATGTTCGTGCCGTCGATGATCACCTTGCCAACGGCATCCTCCGGCCAGGCACGCAGTTCACAACGGAGGTCAGGATTGGTATTCAGTGCGGGAATCTTGATACGCTTGATAATCATATAGGTACCCTCGTGTACCAAGATACGGTCGCCAGGCTGCACGATTTCCATGGCTTTGTCGATGGTTAGCAACGGAGCATCCACCGTCCCCTCATTGCTATTGTTGCCATTAGTGGCTACATGGATATCATTAGCCGAAACAGGCATCATTGTCAATGCCCACACACACAGAAAGGCCGCTGATTTCTTAAATAAATGTAGTTTTTTCATAATTAGTAGTTCTTGTTTTTGCCTACAAAAGTACATATTTCCTGTCTTCCATGTCCCCCATCCATTGATTTTTCAGCACTCAAACGTTTACGTAAAAACTTGGTGCACTGCCCAATCGCCTCTATCAAGGTTTCAACCTCGAAGCCAAGCAGCAATGGCATGAGGAGCATTGGCAGAAGGAACTGCAGAAGTTCTATGCCAATTATCTTTCGCGGAATAACAAGTTATCGGTGCTATGGGCGGCGCTGATGGGACTGGGCTTTGCCATTATCCGTCCTACGGCAGCGCTTATCACGGGTGTTTGTGGAGGACTGCTGGTAAACCGTCTGGTTCGTGATGAAGGCGTCAGGGGATACTGGAACGACTGGAGCGCTCCTTACCACAAGGAAGGAAACGACATGGTCTATATGAACTATATTACCAGATATGCGTGCGCTCCTCTGGCTTAAGGTAGAGCTTGTCGCCTGGTTTTACGTCGAATAGGTCGAACCAGGCATCTGTGTTCATCGCCACACCATTGATACGCTCGCGTTCCAAGCTGTGTTCATCCTTGCCCGCACCATATTCATTTCTTCCCATGGTTCGCTCCTTTGCATAAAGTGCGCTGTATTTTGACTTCCACAGATGGGCGAAGGCCAGATAGAAACGTTGCTGTTGCAGTCGCAGCTGTTCGCCTTTGAAGCCCTGTCGCTTCAAGCGGTTGGTGTAAGCCTCGAATGCTATTTCCACACCGCCCAGGTCAGCGATGTTCTCACCCAATGTGGTTTTGCCGTCGTTGAAGACGCCTGGCAGCAGGTCGGGCATCACCTCCAATGAGCTGTAGCAGTCGTCCAGTTGCTGGGAGATTTGCTTGAATCTATCCAGGTCTTCCTGGCCTACGAAGATGGGATTCTGTTCACCGTCCTTGTCATACATAGCTCCCTTACTGTCGAAACCGTGGGTCATCTCGTGGCCGATAGCAGCTGCGGTGGCATAGATGATGGCTTCGTTGGTATCGTAAGGCATCAAAGGGGGCATAATCATGGTTGACATAATCATCATTGAGTTGCATACTGGCATATAGGCAGAGTTTATTTCATATAGATTCATGTTCTTATTAAAGAGCAGGTAATTGAAGTTATGTCCCTTGTTGGGCTTTCCTATTAACCAAGCCTCAAAGTAGGCTCTGCTTTTAGCCATCAGCAGTAGGTCTTCCATCAGGTTCTTGCTCGCAGAAAGGTCGGGCACTGCCTCTTCCAACCAACAATCAGGTTGGCCGATACAGAAGTCCATGGCGTGGAGTTTCTCTAAAGCACTGGCTTTCGATGGTTCACTGAGCCATGTGCAACGGCTGAGTCGGTCGGCGAAGGTCTGCTTCAGTTCCTCGCATATCATCTTGGCGCGCTCTGTTATGGCGGTTGTCACGTAGCTCTTGGCAAAGGCTCGGTTCTTCTCGTATGTGCAGTAAGTGTTGTAAATATCTTCGGCAGTCTTGCCGGCAATGCCTTCCATCTCTCTGACCGTCATCTTGAGGAAGATGTCGCAGGCAGCCTGCTTGTAGGATTCCAGGTCCATCGCCTGCAAAGCCAGCAGTTCGTCGTCCCACTGCTGTATATGTGGCAATACCACAGCTTCCGGGGTCGTCGCCATAACCTGTGCCTTCCATGTCATCACGTGTTCAGGATTAATGCCCGAGCCCTCGCACCATGCCACCAACATAGGCCATTGCTGACTCTCGGCTCCACGTGTCGTGGGACTTCCAACCAGGGGCATCAGCATGTTTGGAAAGCCGGGACTGTTGATGCGTTCGTTGAAAACATTTATGTCAGGTAACGGGAGATTCATCTCTCTGGGAAACATGATGGACGTGAGGACGGTGTGATAATTCAAGATGACATGATTGAAGTTGAATGTCAGTCCTTCGGCAACAAGCTGGCCGGTGGTGCGCCATGCCTCTTCCAGCGTGGATGCCTCTTTCAGGGGCTGCAGCTTTTGTGTCACATAAGCCTCCATTTCCTCTTTCGTGGGCCTTGGCTGTGCCTTGTGGCTCTTGAGAATTTCCAGTGAGGGCAGGGAAAGGCTGGCAAGCTTATTCCTTAAGTCATTGAGAATGTCGGTTCTCAGGAACGATACTATCATCGCCGTGTCCTCACGCACGGTAGTCGATTTCCAATAGCCGCCGTTGCAGTACATAAAGAAGTCGTCACCTGGTCTCACGGACGGATCCATGTCGTCTGCGCTGATGGTCCAAGGCTTGTCATCCGTCACCACCACAGGATTGTCATCGCTGCACGAGGTCAGCATCATGGCGCTGAATACGCTCATGACGGCAGCAAGAACCAACCATTGTTGTTTTTTTGTCTGTTTCATATGAATTTGTGTATGGTGTTAATCTCCTTGAATATATGTCCTATTACATTATTTAAGTTTCGCATTCGCTCAACTCTTTTGGAGTTAAGGAGTTATGGAGTTAAGGAGTTATGACATCAGTCTGGTATCTCCTCATCCTCCATGGAATTATCAGTGTAATGGGTATTCTCTGCAAGCAGAGTGTGGCGTTGCAATGTCTTAACTCCATAACTCCTTTAACTCC
>CADCDY010000136.1 GCA_902800245.1 uncultured Prevotellaceae bacterium | reverse complement strand
GCAATTGAAATCAAAACTCGAAGAGATTTTCTCTGGCAAGTGAATTATCAAATAAGAATATGAACAAGAAAAACATTATCACCATCCTGCTTGCCCTCGCCGCAATGGCGGGGCAGGGGCAAGTGAAATGCCACGTCGTCGGCACGGTGGCCGAAGGGACAACACCCGTAGAACTGAGGATATACCGCGACGGCGAAGACCCGAAGAACAGTACGCTGCGACCTGTATTGAAGAACGGACGCTTTGAGTGCGACGTGATGGACGAACAGATAGAGCGATGGCACATCGTGGACTTCGGCGAGGTGATGGAGAAGGGCATGACCCTCCGTTCAGGAGAATTCTTCGTGGAGGACGGCGCGACCGTGACCATCCAGCTCGACGGCGACAAGTTCGACATCCAATCCACTGGCAAGGAGTATCAGGCGTGGCACACTATGGAGCAAGCCGCCAAAGTAAAATTCACGTCTGCCTATGAGCAACTGGACGAGAACGACAAGCAGAAGATGGCGGAACTGGAATACGAATACCACCAATGGAGGCTCCACTATTACAAAGCCCACCCGATGCTCGGTTTCCTGTTCGAACTCGACGGGCGGCTCAAAGGTTTCCACTTCAACGACACTGGCCTCGCCGCTATGCTCGACATCTACCACCACCAATACACCGCACTCTATCCTGACCACCCTGTGCATCAGCGCATTGCCGGGCAGGAGGCTGTGGGCTATCAGATTTGCGGGCGAAAGTACAACGACTACGATGTGCGCACGATGGACGGGCAGCAAGTCCGCGCCTCTGAATACTACAAGGACAAGTTGACGCTCGTCATCTGCTGGGCCTCGTGGTGCTCGCCCTGCATCCGCGACGCCTGCGACATCATCCCCCTATATGAACAGTATAGTAATCGTGGCCTGAACGTGTTCAGCCTTGCCCACGAATTCAAGTCCACAGATGCCATGCGTAAGGCCGTCGAGCGTCATGCCTTTCCTTGGCCCTGCCTTGTTGACATTGATGACGAGTTCGGCGTATTCCGTAAACACGGCACTCAAAATAGTGCCCTATTCCTCATCGACCGTGACGGCACCATCATCGCTGTGCCTAACAGCGTTGACGAACTGAAAGCGAAACTCGAAGAGATATTCCCCGATAACAAATAAATCGAAATAAATAATGAACAAGAAAGCCATCATCACTATCCTCCTCGCCCTCATTGCAATGGCGGGGCAGGCACAAGTACACTACCGATTGGAAGGAAACATCGGTAATAGTGACATCTCTGACAGAATGGAGGTCAGAGACAATTTTAATAACGTGCTCATTGATTCTATCCATGTCGTAAATGGCAAGATAGAACCAATTGAGGGGACTATCCCGGATTACGCTATTTGCTATCTTTGGGGTGATTCGAGACCTCCTATCTATCCTATATTCTTAGGCGGTGGAACTACACGCATTGAGAACGTTTCCTCTATTCATCCACTGCTTAGTGGTACGCCTCTTTGCGAAGACTACACAAAATTCCAGAGTGCAGTACAACAGGCAAACGGAGAGTTGATGATGCGCAAGTTACGAAGCGGGCAGACTAAATTTACTGTTAAATTAGATGCCGAGGCATCCCAGCAAATAGCGGATGTGGCGAAAGACATCATCACCCGCCACGACTCTGACGTGTTGGGCTATTATCTGCTGCGTGAAGGTGCCATCAATTATATACAGCCAGCGGAATGGCTTTCGTTGGCAGAAAGGATGGTTCCTTGGCTAAAGAAGAATTCCAAACTGTTTGACGATTATTCCAAGAACTACAAGCCCCTGCAGGAAGCGGCAGCCACGACAAGCGTAGGATGTAAGTTCGTGGACGTAGAAGCAGACGTTGACGGTAAGACGTTCAAACTGTCCGATTATGTAGGTCGTGGCAATTACGTTGTCATGAACTTTTGGGGCACGACCTGCCCACCGTGCATTACAGAGCTCCCCGTCTTGAAACAAATTCACCAGCAATACGCAAGTCACGGTCTGACCGTGCTTGGCATTCCTGTCAATGAAGACGCTGAGAAGTCACGCCAAGCCATTGACAAATATCAGTTGTCCTACCCGCAACTGCTCAACACCCAAGACAAAGCTGCAAAGGCATACGGTTTCGTTACCATCCCTGAAACTATCCTCTTTGCCCCCGACGGCACCATTCTCGCCCGTGGTCTAAGTATGGACGAACTGAAAGCGAAACTCGAAGAGATTTTCCCCGACAACAAATAAATTGAAATAAATATGAACAAGAAAATCATCATCACCATCCTGTTCACCCTCATCACAATGGCGGGGCAAGCGCAAGTGAAGACAGGCCTCGACCTCTGTCTGAGGGACGAGGCGACAGGCGAATGGCTTATAGGACTGTTCGACGACTATGCCATATACGACTGCGAATATTGGAACTATGCCGAAGTGGGCAAAGACCGCGTGGTGCTTACCAAGGACGGACTGCGCAAGGAGATACGGTTGAAGAAGAACGCTGTCACCATTGATGGAGTGAAACATAAGACGTCGCTGCTGACCACGAAGTTCCTGCCCAACTACCCCGTGGCAGACGAAACACCCTTTGACGCAACGATACTTGACAAGGAGCAGGAGGCAACCCTGCGTGTGGTACACCGAAGCGGTAAGGCGGGTATCCAAGTGGTAACGAACTTCGACCATATAGTAAAAGACGGAGTAGAAAGCTACGCCGCCAACAGCGACACTCTCGGGCGCTACGAGGTGAAAATCCCACTTATCGGCCAGACTGGTTCTATGATATTCACCCAAGCTACTCGCGACATATACCACCTAAACAACTGGGTATGGATTCCCTATGTCATCGCGCCAGGTGAGAAGTTGCTGTTCTTCGTCGATGACATTGATGGACGAATTTACGTAATGGGCAAATCGTCGCGCATGGTCAACGAGTTCCTGAATCATCCCCTGTATGGCTACGATATGGATTATAACGAGCGTAAGGCTATGGATTTCGCAAAGTTCATCAACGTCTATGAAAAAGTACTGCAAACTTTCACTCTGCGCCGTGATTCCATCCTCTCCGAACACCCGTTGCTCTCCAAACGTTATGGGGACTACACAGCAAACATGATGATGTCGTTCTTTGCACACGACTTGGGGCAGTTGCGTTTCAATCGCGGCAAAGTGAAACGCGAGGAAATGATATGCGAGGCAAAGCATCGCAATTTGTTCAACCTCGACATTCCTTTTATGGTGCTGGAACGTTACGATAGATTTATTGACGACATCTGTGCAGCGGCCATCGAGAAATATTGCGTGATTGGCAGCGGCGTGCCCTTCCTGCAAAACATCTTGAAGAAGGCCCGCGAAGGTCGGTTGAAACTATCCGAAGCGGAAAAAAGCCTTATTGAAAGCGAAATGCCCGCAGAGGCCGCCCTCGAAGTGCCATCATTGGAACTGCTCGATTCTGCTGGCGTTTGGATTGAGGGCTTTTACCTCACAGACACGCTACAAGCCATGTTTGAAAGTCGCCCCGAACTATTCAGCGAGATACCTCTTTATTACAAGCAAAAGAGAATACAGGCACTCGACTCACTTCTTAATCTGCCACCCATGCTTCGGGAGATTGTCATGGCTCGCCGGATTCATAAAAGGCTCAAGCAGAATGTGGCCCCGCTTGATGAAAACGAAATGCTAATTCTCCGTGAGAACGTGAGCCATCCCTACCTACTCGGCACCGTACTGGAAACTAACGACAAACTGATTGCTGCACGCAAAGTCGCCGAAACCATCGTTACGCCCGACCCTCGTCCTTTGGCTGACCTCACCGACGGCGAAGACATCTTCCGAAAGATAGTGGAACCATATCGTGGCCGATTTATATACCTCGACGTGTGGGGAACGTGGTGCGCCCCATGTAAGGAGATGATGAAATACGTGCCGCAGATGAAAGAACAGCTCAAAGACCTTGACATCGTATATCTCTACTTGGCCAGCCGTAGCAACGAGAAGCCGTGGAAGACTGCCATTGCCCAATTCCACCTCACAGGTGAGAACTGCATACACTACAATCTGCCCGACAAGCAACAGAGCGCCCTCGAACGCTATATCGGTGTCGGTGGCTATCCGACATACAAGATTGTTGCTCCCAACGGAATTCTACTGCCAACAGAGGCTCCCCGTCCCGACCATCCCGAAGCCATCAGAAATATGATAGAAAAGTTGAAGAACAACAAATAACAATTCGTGACCCATTCACTTTATGTCAAACTTTCAAAAAAACAGCAAGGATTATGGAGAACCCGACATTACCTACCAACTGGCTGGCTGCGCTGAGCAACGCCAACCACGACGGCACGACACAGCAGATTGACGATGCCGTTGGAAACTTTGAGACCGAGAACCAGGTGTTCCTGCAGAAGGCTCAGGCCGTACACCAGGCCCGCGTGCAGGAGGACGACGTGTGGCAGAAGTCGCAGGTGGACCCCGTGGTGAAGCAGCTGGAGGCCGCCGACAAGCAGCAGGACGCCTACATGACCGCCTTCCGCTACATCAACGACGGCTATGCCGCGCTGCCCGACGGCGAGGCGCAGAAGACGGACGCGCTGGTGGTGCAGCGCACGTTCAAGGACTTCAAGTTCCGCGTCAACGACGGCTACGGTGCCGAGGCGGACAAGATTCTGCAGATGGGCCAGAACC
Source organism: uncultured Prevotellaceae bacterium (assembly GCA_902800245.1). Lineage (GTDB taxonomy): Bacteria > Bacteroidota > Bacteroidia > Bacteroidales > Bacteroidaceae > Prevotella. The sequence continues at coordinate 1,014 of CADCDY010000136.1, read as the reverse complement.
TGCAGGCGAAGCAGGAGTTCCTGACCCAGATAGGTGCCTGGCAGTGGTACGTCAAGGCCGCGCAGGCCGCACAGCAGGTGCGCTATCTGCTGGGCGAGCGTGCCAAGACGAAGGGCGAGTTCGTGAAGGGTGAGCTGAAGACCGCCCGCCGCCAGACCGACGTGGCCATCGCCGACCTCTACCGCACCATCATCGCCATGATGGACCTCATGCCGAGCGACGCCCTCACCGCCCTCTACACTCAGCTGAAGGGCTTCGAGCGCTACGCCCGCGAGTACTATCTGCCGAAAGGTAAGGGCGAGGACGACCCCGAACCCGAGCCCGAGCCGCAGCCCGACGGCGGAAGCGACGTGACGCCCGTGGAGCCGGAGGCATGAGCGGAGCGACCCGAAGACAGGATGTTATGATTAGGATTTCCGGAATTTTTGAGTTCATCGACCCAAACACCTCGGATTTCAGGAATCCGAGGTCACTTTGCCACCAATCGCAGTCGGATTGCAGGAATCGGAATTAGTTTGCAACAAGGCGAGGTCGGGGTTTAGGAATCTCCATTTTCCCTGCCTCAGTCGTAGCCCATCATCCACGAATATGATGACAAAATAAGGAAGAAACACCGAAAATCGCCCCAAACCCTGAACATTTGTTCAGACTTTCACCCTCGGCACCAACTTTTCCGTCCTCTCCGCACACTTTCTCCTCCCTTTTCCGTAACTTCGCAGCAAAATGAACATAAAGTAAATTGATAGAAACAAAATTATGGTTAAGACTCGATACCAATTCTACACCGACAAGGTGGCGGCACTAACAACTGAGATTGCTGAGTTGAAATGTCACAACACGACATTCGTGTTAGCAGAGCTTGCGGCTTTCGTGGCTATGCTTGCTAGCCTCGTGGCTTATACTTTGACCAGTATCGGTGTCCTGTTTATCATTCTCGCCGTGATTTCCTTTGCCGTTTATTACTTCATCCGACAGGTGGATGCAGGGAAAAACTACAAGGCTGATGAATGTGAG
>CADCDY010000135.1:11077-13276 GCA_902800245.1 uncultured Prevotellaceae bacterium | reverse complement strand
CGATAATCTTACTCGTGCTGGTCTCTACGGCTATTCGGGAAAGATTCTTGCAATTCTTGATCTGATAAATGACCGTGACAAGACCATTGAAGTATGTAAGGATCAATTTAAGAAGACTGACAGGAAGCATGTGTACTTCGACAGACTCCAAAAGGAAATGACGAAGGAGGAATGGGATGCTTTCATTGATGATACCATCCGTGATGCAGATGAGGTGTTTGTGCATGATTATGATCATGTGGAGGCACAGATCTACATGAAGCGGAAGATGTATGACCACTTGGTAAAGTTCTGCCTGCACACCTCATATAATGCGGAGGAGAATCTGGAGAAATATGCAAAGTATATGTCAGAGATCGACCAAAGGCTGGTGGCGCAGGACATCATTGAGCGGATGTCGTGCAGGAGAATCCGAATAAGGCGTTCAGAAGGTTGTTTGAGAGAATCGGGGTGATGTAAAAGTGACACTTGGAAACCATACCTTTTGGGATGGCAGAATAAAAAAGAGTCGATAATTGAAAAATATCTAAAAAAAAGTAGATATTTGATGGATATTCAAGAATTATTCTATATATTTGCAGCGTGAATGCTGTGATTATTATAAGATGATAGAAGTATGATAGCAACAATATCAGCTGACATAGTACGCTCTACGTCAATGAATACAGAGGACTTGATTGTGCTCCGCAACAGGTTGCGGGATCTCTTTCAAGACTTTGAGGAAGATTATCCCGGCTTTTGGGCCAGAATAGTCAGGGGAGATAGTATAGAGTGTGTTGTACCCAATTATAATGATGCGCTCAGGATAGCCATTTTGATAAAACTGTATGTCAAGATGAGAGTGTCGGAATTTGAATGTTCTGAAATGCTGCAGAGATATGGTATCCGTTTCTCGATAGGGGTGGCAGACATCAAGTACGCTGATAAGAAAGAAGATATCATAAACGGACCGGCTATTTATTTGTCGGGTCGGAACCTTGATGAGATCAGCCGAAGGGAGAATGTAATGACTGCTTTTGAGATAGGGCAAGCACCTAAACCATTGAGTAATCTCTTGGATTCATACGTGGCAATGGTGAGCGGGATTGTTGATTCATACTCTGCTAAACAAGCAGAGGTGGTTTTTCTGAAGTTGCTTGGCTTTAAGGAAATTGAAATTAGTGAGAGGGTGGGTATTTCTCAGTCTTCGGTCAATACGCGTGCTGCGAATGCGCAATGGGGACTGCTGAATACGGCAATTAAGGATTTTGAAGCATTAGAAATAGAGCAGATATCATGATGGAATTAGTTTTAAGCCTGGTTTTGGCTCATTTGGTGGCAGACTTTATGTTGCAGACTGGAAAGTCTTGCAAGGATAAGAAGGAAAGACATTGGAAAAGCCCTCATCACTATGTGCATGCTTTGATTGTGTTTGGATTGTCATGGCTTGTATCATGGGATGTCTGCTTCTGGTGGGGTGCGTTGATGATTGGCGTGGCACACTTGGGCATTGATATATGGAAATCGTACCGTGAGGACAATGTCGTATGGTTTACTCTGGACCAGGCCCTTCATCTGCTGGTGATAGCTGGAGTGGCATATGTATGGACCAGGTGTCATGATTGGTGCTTGCCGTTTGGTATAGAGTTGCGGCATGTGGCGGTTGTAGTTGCTTTGCTTGTTTGCTGGAAGCCGGCGAATATCTTTATCAAGTTGATGCTGAAGCACTACAGCGTGAATATGCCGGAGGATAAAGAGAGTGGTTTTAATGCTGGCGCTCTGATTGGTACCATAGAAAGGTGGCTGATATTGATATTCGTTTGCCTGCAGAGGTATGAGGCACTTGGTCTGTTGATAGCAGCGAAGTCGATCATTCGCTTTGGAGATAAAGAAACTGCCAAGACCGAATACGTGCTGGCAGGAACCCTGTTGAGTATTCTTATTGCAGTGTTGGCCGGGATGATGGTGATAGGGGTGTTGAAACCTTAACGTTTACTATTAGGTCAGATAGCACGGAAAGCACGTAAGCGTCCAAAAGTGTTCTAAGGCATTCTGAGAAAAAGATAGTACCTTTGCGCTGTTAAACGTAAGCATCCAACCCCTTCTTTTTAGGTGGTGATTTTGGAATCAGGGAGTTTGGGAACTTTGGATTCTGGGAATGAGGGAAGTTTGGATTTTGGGAAACTTGGAAACTGGGAAATTTGGAATGAGGGAATTCGG
>CADCDY010000135.1:0-11057 GCA_902800245.1 uncultured Prevotellaceae bacterium | reverse complement strand
AAGAGTTTCTTGATAGAATGTCAAAGGTCTAAGGTCAAAGGTGAAGGTTCTCTCTTTCTCTCCTTCTCTCCTTGAGAGTGTGGCGTTGCGAGGAGAGTGTGGCGTTCTCTCTTTGAGAGTGTGGCGTTGCAATGCAATCGAAAAACCAAAGAAAAACGAGTTTTCCTTTGGTTTTTTGCTCACTTATTCGTACCTTTGCCACCGAAATATAAAGAGATATGTCATTATGAGGTCAACAACAGTATATCCGCAGACAAACTTGTCACCAGTTGATGCACTTTGGACACTCATCCAGGGGCAGAGCAGGAATGTGCGCACTATTCTTTCCCGCTTACTTCATGAGCAGCAGGTGGCGACTGAGATAAACCTTTCGAAAGCTTTCGACCGTTTGGATCATCTTGCAACGCTTGAGGATGGTTGGGCTGGTAAGGGCAGTTATGCTATTTCACCACAGGTCCTCGATAATTTACGTAGTGTATTATTCATTTCCGATGATGCGGACTGGCGTGATTGGATGATAGGCCCCGATGTGAATGCGACTCTTGGTTTACAATCTAAGAAATCTGGTGGAAGTATCAGCCTTGGTGCCGATGAGTTTTCTTATTACGCCTCTAAGGATGGTAAGGAATTTCATGAAAGTCATGTTCCTTTCTCATCAATGTCACTTCTGGAGGTAATGCGTAAAATTGCGTAGTCATGATAGGAAGCACAACGGTTGAATCAAGTGAGTTGATTGCACGTATCCTCAGTACCGAGTGGTTTGTCGATGGACAGTTGATGAACATTGCTTTTACTCTATTGGAGGGTGAAACTTATATTTCAGTTAATCGTCCAGCTATTGATTCATATGATTCTGATGTTGCATCGTTTGTGGCTAAGCACGACAAGTATTCTTTTTGCTCAGATACTTATAAGCGGGCAATGCTTCAGGTTGGCAGTATTCGTGACATCAAGATCGATGCTTTTGGCGAACCGCTTAATATCAATGTGGAAGTAGAACCACGTGACAGCCACACAAAGTCACATGCTGGTATTTTTACTCGATATGAAAATAAAAATGTAAAAAGGGGGGACACTTTGAGCCACCTTGAAAAGAATATACCTGCCGACGATGTCTTGTTAAAGGTTCGTACTCAGTTGCTCAATATGTCAATAGTCGAACAAGTGGCTTTGTCTATGCAGGAAAAGCATGATATAAAAGAATCAAAGAAGGATCAGGGGACGGTTCCTTGATCCGCTCTATCGGAATCATGAAACCGTCCCCAAATCCACTTCACTTGACCCCTTGGAGTTAGTGCTTGCTGCTTAGACGATGGATGACATCGAGGTTGGAATCAGGGAGTTTGGGAACTTTGGATTCTGGGAATGAGGGAAGTTTGGATTTTGGGAAACTTGGAAAAAGAGTTTCTTGATAGAATGTCAAAGGTCTAAGGTCAAAGGTGAAGGTTCTCTCTTTCTCTCCTTCTCTCCTTGAGAGTGTGGCGTTGCGAGGAGAGTGGCGTTCTCTCTTTGAGAGTGTGGCGTTGCAATCATGATTAACGGGAGATTGCAGAGTTTGAAGAAAATACTTAAAATATTTGGAAGTTTCGGATAAAATGCTTACTTTTGCAACCGAGAAACAATATCTTCGAAATATTATGTGTAAGAAAAATATATGCAAGAAAGGCTTTATGTCGAGAAGACAAAACAGGACTGGCAGTAGGAAACGTTATGCCAATCCCGTTGCTATGGCACAGGTCGGTGAAAAACCGATTCCTGTACTTACGGGTAAGTCCGCAGTATGTTTCTTGATGAAAGCTTCAAAAGTAGAAGAGGAAATGAACAATAGTGGCACATTTAAAAAGCCTTCTGATCTTAAGGTTTTTAAAGACTATGCAGAGTCTGTGGCCGCAATGGAAGCAGAATCTCAGAAGATGAAATTTTGAAAATGGAATTCAATCTTTTAAAGCATGCTGTTGTTGTTCCAATTTCACTGGAGGTCGCAGATAAAATAGAAAATTTTGACTGTGACGACAGGCATATTAATAAGTTCTTCAAAAAGAAGTCTATGGACTTCTCTTCTCAGTTTCTAAGTCGTTCTTTCTGTTTCATTAATAGGGATAATCATGATGATGTGGTATGTGCCTATTGCTTGTCAAACGACAGTGTTAATTTGTCTGGTCTTCCAACAGAAATAAAGAAAAGATTTCAGAATAAATTTCCGCGTGGTAAAGGTTTGGCATCGTATCCCGCCATTAAGATTGGACGTCTTGGTGTAAAGAAGGAGTATAGCGAAGGCGGTGCTCATATTGGTAGTCAACTCCTAGATTACATTAAATATAAATGTCTGGAATACGGAGCAAATTCTGCCTGCAGGTATCTTGTAGTTGATTCATACAATAAGGATAAAAATCTGAATTTTTACCATAGAAATGGATTTGAGTTCTTGATGGATGAGAAAGACGAAAAACGGGTAAACGGATTGTCTTCTCAGGACAAACTGGAAACGCGTTTTATGGTTTTTGATTTACAGAAATACTACTTGCAGTTGATAAAGGATTCCACGGTTCAAGATGATTCAGTTTAGGGTAGTATCAGAATTAAAAGTAAGCGTCCAAAAGTGTGACATAGTAATTTGAAGAAAAGGTTGTACCTTTGCGCTGTTAAACGTAAGCATCCAACCCCTATTTAGGTGGTGATTTTGGAATCAGGGAGTTTGGGAACTTTGGATTCTGGGAGATTGGGTTAAAGGTCTAACCTATCATCTCTTGGTCTTCTGAAATACGTTTTCATAAGGCCTTTAATTTAGAGTTACAAACTTACAACGGGCCTCCGGCTGGAGATTGGCATACTCGAGGCTGGCGGGGAAGCAGGGGCAGCGTTTGGCTACGTGGGGCAGTTGACTTCGTCGACTGCCGTCGCGACTCGGCCAATTTAGAACGAGTTCTATTGGCACTCGCTGCTTCGGCAGTTCACAATGACCAACGATGCGGGCATCGGGATACTCGGCAGTGAGTTCCTTCAGCAACTCGTAGAGTGAGTGCTTCTGGGCTTCAGTGCGGGTGTCGGCAGGATGGCCGAATTCGTCGAGGCCGCCTTCATAGACAATACCGAGGGAACAGTAGTTGTAGTGGCGGGCATGGACGCCCTGGACGGACTCTGGCAACAGGGGGATAATACTGCCATCGTAGCGGACATAGTAGTGATACGAACACTGGCCATACTTGGCCTTGCCGCAGGCAATGAGGTTCTCAACGCTGAAGGGCACGTTGCAAGGGTTGGCCACGCAGTGGATTACCAATAGTCTTACAGACTTGAGAGGTTTCATGATTTTGAATACGGAATTTGGGATCTAGGGATTTAGGGATTTTGGAATTAGAACCATTGTGACTCGTAGCTCTGAACGGCGAGGGTACCTACTTTAATCATAACGAACACGAATTTTTATCAAGAATTTGAGGATTCGGAATCTAGGGATTTAGGGAATCAGGGAATCAGGAATTCACGGAAAGAGGGAAATACGAACACGAATTTTTATCAAGAATTTGAGGATTCGGAATCTAGGGATTTAGGGAATCAGGGAATCAGGAATTCACGGATAAATGAAAGAGGGGGATGCAAGTGCGCAAGCTGCGTTCATTCCAATTGATAATTGATAATTGAGAATTAAAAAATAGTTCAGTGTTCCCACAGGGTTTGGAATCGCTTTGCCCCGGACACACTTGACATCTTCCATGACCTGCGGTCGAGCCTGCTCACGCTCGGTAGAATCGAAGCGAGCTTCATTCTACTCTCGCTCAATCGCAGCCTTCAGACATCAGCCTTCAGACATCAATTTTGGTCTGCGCCGCTTTCACCACCACCGTCGCCACCGCCATTGTCGCCACCACCTCCGGTGTCATCACCACCGGTATTCGAGCCATTCGTGGGATTTGTGGGATTTGTGTTCGAACCTGAAACCGTTACGCTGCCATCAGCGTTTATCGTGGTCTGCTGACCATTCTCGTTCACGATGATGATCACGGTGCTGTCGCCACCTCGGGCGTTGAGGGTGATGGTCTCAGGCCATGGACCAGTGAGGTACACCTCCTGATAGCCGCTCTTCGAGGCAATCTTGATAGAGGTGGGATGCTCAGCAGCGTAGTCGCTGATAGCCTGTTCCACATCGGTGATGGTCACGTCCTGACCAGCGCAGTAGAGTTCAGCCAGCGGGGTGAGCGCAGCAGACAGGGCCTTGCTGTTCACGCTGTAGTAGCGGTTGCTGGGACTGCCGTTACCCTTGGGCGTGAAGGTCTGCTTGATGGTGCGCAGGTGGTACTTCAGGTGCATCTGCACCATCTTGAAGATAGCCTGACGGAGTTTCGCCTCGGGGGTGTTGTAAACACTGGCGGGCATGTTAGGAGTACTACGGGCGTAGGTAACGCCACCACGAACATAATAGGTGATACCATCAATGGTACCGGAAGATTTGCGGCCAATGCCGACTTGTTTGATCTGTGCCATAAAAAGAATTTTTTTAAGGATTAAAAAATAAAGTTGAGAGTTTAGCGCCTCTATACTTTGAACACTACACTAATACTAGCGCTTGAGCGCGGGTTAGAGCGCAGTAGGAGCCGTTGGCGAAACCGCGAATGAGTTTGCGGCGGTTCTTGTCGCGACTGACGTAGCTCACGTGGATAAAAGCAGGGTAGATGATGCACTGGTCGAAAGCAATGCTGTTATCCAAGATAATCTGGCGGAAAGCCTTGATCAATAGTCCGCGACGCGAAGCAACCGAATTTTCTGTGTTTTTTGTGCTCTCTGTGTGACCAACATAGAAGTCTGCAGCACAGCCATCCATGTGCTGGCTGTGATCAGAAGAATGAACCAGCAGGCGGTTGAGCGCCTTGCAGCGGTAACCGCTGGTGATGATGATGGGAAGCCCCAGTGCCATTCGGAGCGGTTCCAGCGTGTGGACGCAGAGCGCTCGCAGGTTCTCCACAGCCTCATCGGGAGGCGTGTTGTCAAGCCCGTGGCCGCGAGCCGTCTGGCTGATGACAAATTCGCGGAGCTCGAAGTGCGGTGTGAATGAAATGTTGTTCATTTTTTTTAAAGTTTAAAGTTTAACGTTTAGAGTTTAGAGACAGTGGCGCTTCGCGCAAAGTTGATAGTTGAAAACTCTACACTGAAGTCTTAACTCCGTTTACTAACTCTGAACCTCTGGATTGGCTTACCCGGGATGTGCTTTTTCCGTTGGTTGCTGGTGCAAAGGTACTGCGCAAATACCCCATATGGTTGAAATATCACCGAAAAATGGTTGAATAATAGCGGAAAAACTATATGGAAGAAGACAAGAATAATATCACTTTCAATATCTATGGCGGGAACAATCAGATCCTGCCAAATGCCACAAAAGCGGAGCAGCATTTCTATGGCGACAAGTTTGCTAAGGAAGCGCTTCGTAATGGGGAATCTGCGGAAGTTCCGCTCACCGATGATGAGCGCAGGTTGCTCATGTTCGTTGATAAAGAAGAATCGTTGCGCAACTATGTGGCCTCTCTTGCCGCTTGTAAAACGGCTGCCGACGTTGGTAAAGTTGTTGCCATGATGTGCGAGAATGAACCGCATCTCGATGAGCAGCGTATCTCCAAGCAGAATTTCATCGAAACCTTGCAACCGCTAATCCCAGGGGTAGGGAAGGGAATTGGTATTGACAATCTGCGCATTCAGATAGACAAGGCTTGGCAGGAACGTAAGCGAGACTTGAAGAGTAAGTAGAAATATAATAAGGTATAACACGATGTCAGATAATACGTTCGATATTAAGGGTGGAAGTAATCAGATACTGCCCAATGCCACAGAGACCAAGCAAAATATCTACATTGGCGACTCTGCCATCAAGCAGGTTATGCAGCATGCAAAAGGTGAGACTCTGCAAGCTGAAATACTCGATATGACCTCTTATAGTGGCACGTTCCCAGAGAAGGTCGAACATGAGTTATTGCGCGAGGTCCATCTATCGCTTTGCGAGGAAAAACTTAAGGATAATACTGTCGTATGTGTGACTGGCGAGGAAGGAGTTGGTATGACCACTTTCCTTTCTCAGTTTGCACGCAAACATCACGATAACTGTGTTAGCTACTTCTATAACGGATTTGACCGCATTCAGCTGGACTCTGAGGTAATGGAGGGAGATATTACCGAACAGCTCTATTGGTATGCCAACAAATGCAGTTGCCCGTTTGAAGTAAAGCATGTCAACGAAGTCTATACCAAGGTATTGCGACAACTGAAGCAGTCTAAGAACGGCATCATGTATTTTGTCTTTGACGGCTTTGACGATATCCCTTCAGAACACAGGGAGAACATCTGCAAGCTGATTGAGAAACTGCAGTGGGAGAAAGCTCATTTCCTTATTTCTGGTAAGATTGATCAGATTGAAGGCCTGTTCAAACAAACCAAGAAATGGTCTATTTACGAAATTCCTTTGGTCCGCTTCAGTGAGGCCGACGCCAACGATTACTTCTTGCGTGTTAAGCCAGACCTCACTAGGGAGCAACTCTTTGAACTCTACAAGATATCTCGTGGTAATGCCAGCCGCATGGATGATCTTCGCACCAAGTTCTTATGCACGGACCGACTGGAAGAGCTGATGAATGCTGACATTGATGAAGATAGCGATCTGAATCAGGAAGACTTCGACCGTATCTGTGCTGACACGGACCCTGCAGTCATTCCTTTATTCGCGCTGCTGGCCTATGCCGAGTTTGAGTTTGAGATGGACTTTGCCGCACAGGTGCTCGACATCACTCCCGAAAGTGTAAACGCACTGGTAGAAAAGTACTCTGATTATATCCAGATTAAGAATAAAAACGTCATCTCCTTGCGTTCCGTAGTCTTCCGCAAATACCTATGCGAACGACTTCAAGAGCATAAGCGTGATGTGGAGTTGCGTCAGATTCGTGTTCTAGAGGGTATGACCGTGGGTACGGGTTATGCCATGGCACTTCCTTCCCTGTACCGCTCTGCGGGATTGAACGACAGTCTTATCAAGTATCTGAATGCCGACAACATCCAGCGCATTCTTGCCGAAGGCCATTCACAGGCTGCTCTCAATGTACAGTGCCGCTTTGGTTATGAGGCTTGTGCGGCAGTTCCCACAAAGCACCTGTCCAGCCGTTTCCGTTACTCTCTTAATAAGGCTGCATCGCGTGAAATTGAACGTAACGAACTCTGGGATCACGAGATCGCAGCACTTATTGCCGTTGGACAGCATGCCAAGGCGCTGGCGTTGGCACATACCGTCTACCTCTCTGAGGAACGCCTGAAGTGCTACTTGCTCATTGCCCGTAAGCACAAGGGCTTGTCTTCTGAGGACTATGCTGTATTGAGAGATAATATCCGAGAGCTGGTAGAGGAAATCCGTTTTGAGGACATTCCCGAAAAGTCCATGGAGCTGGCCAAGTTGCTGCTGCCTATTGACTACAAGGCTGCTATTGGCATTGTTGACCGTATCAACAAGGCACACCAGGAAGATATCAACACCGATAAGATATTCTCTCAGTTCTCCCTCTTTGAACCGGTTGACCCGGAAGAGGATGATGCCCGTCGCGACTTGGCCCGTTCCAAGATACAGGACACCGGTCTGCGTGAGTTTATTGATGCTACAGAGAACCTCTTCAAAAAGGACGACGTGGATACGTTCCTCGATGAACTCAAGCGCCTTCCCAATTATGCCCAGCAGCTGTGCCTGCTTCGTTACTGGCTCCCTGCCCACAAGGATAAAGAAGATGTGGGTAAGGTGGTACTCGAAGCCTTGCGCCTCATTGTTGCAGACTCCGACACCGATATGCCAAAGGCACGTGAGCTCAACGATATAGCCCGTCTGATGGGCGTCATGACCAAGGAACAGATGGAAGAAGGTCTTCGCTACATCAATTCCTTGGGTGATACCATTATGCGGCCCACGTCCGACTATGTAGATGCCATAATTACAGTCATCGAAGGAAGCCGCGACGTGCTGCCGGAGAAGAGTCAGGCACTGCTTGAAACACTCTACATCTTTGTGGATGACCTGAAGGACGAGGGCATGTGGCTCACCTGTACCTCCAAACTCTTGGGACATTTTGACCGCCTTGGTGATATCCGTATGGTTGAGAGCACCATTGGCACAAAAGACCAATTGCGGACTGAGCTAAAAGCAAAGGCCAGTCAGTTGTTCCTTGCCACGGCGTACCACATGAAGGTGGTTGAGGGACCCATAGACGCTCTTGTCTGCACAGAGCCGGAATTGATAGAGACGTTCATTGCACAAGTCAATACGGCCGAGCGTCGCAGCCGTGCCTATTCCTATGCAGCAGAGAAGTATCTGGTTCATGTAGAGCCCGACAAACTGGACCTCGGTTATTTCTTCCGCTTGTTGAGCAAGGCGGAAATCAAACGCGGCGACTGTGGTAAACCGCTCAGTATGCTCACCAACAAGTTGCTTACCGGTGAGAAGTTTAACCATGCAGCACTCCTGCCGTTTGTAAAGACGCATATCAAGTTTGTTGATAGGCTGGAAGATGTATGGCTCCAGTGCACCGTTTGTATGCGACTCTACCGATGGGCTGTCCGCCATTTCCCTGACGATCCGTTTGTTGACGACGTCAAAAACCGGATGCTGAAGTGGTGGGAGGCTATCAATCAGCGGCAGGACAAGATTGAAAGAGGTTTCCAGATAGCAAAGATATTGGCAAGACGCTCCAAGGATGAGGCTGAAGAGATGATAGCCCGTTGCTCCCAGTTGCGTCATCAAAGCCTATGCTCCTCTTCATCATGTGTGGATGCATTCTACAACTGCCATTCACTCTATGTCAATTCTCTGATTACGCTCATTAGCCGTGGTATCTGCGATGAGACTATACTGCAAGCCTTCAAGGAAGACGAGAGCGACCTGGTCAGCGAGAGTGAGCGGGCCTGTATGTGGGGAAAGATAGCGTTGGCGTTCCATCTTGCCGGAGACGAAGATATGTTCAAATCTGTGGGCGACCAGTTCCTGCCCACAGATTACAGTAATTTCTCTCCTGACGAACAGAAGTGGCTTATCTTCCAGATTGCTCCAACGCTCTACCTGCGTGGTGAGCTCAAGTTCTTCACCCTGCTTGAAGACTACGACGATGTATTCCGCGACGTCTGCCTAAAACGCGTTGGTGCATTTGTCATCTCCAAGAAACTCGATGTGATGGAGATTGACATCAAAACCACCTACGAACTTACCTACAGCGACTTCAATGACCTCAACATGCTCATTGATCACATGACGGACGAGAATGAAATCTTCCAGATTGTTGAAGTCATTGCGCGTAGTCTGCGTACAACCAACCGTACGTTGGATCCTTTGAGTACGCAGCAAAAGAATGCTGTTCGCGAAGCAACAGCAGCCATTGTCGAGAAGAAGTATCCCGCACCCGGAGGTATCAGCCACGAGGGCTATAAGATAGCCTGCCAGGCCATTCTTGATTTCTCCACGCGTGCTTTTAATACTACCCAGAAAGAAGTTTGGGACAGACGATTGCATGCTATTGACAACAAAGCTGACCGTGCGTTCCTCTATTTCTATATTGCACCATTCTTTGCCAAGCACCCTGACAAGGAGGATTTCCTTCGAAGGGGTATTGAGGTGACAAGGGATGTCCACTTTGCTTTTGACCGTGTGAGCCGCCTGGACATGGCGTTCACCGAGTGTGCCATCAACAATCTGGGACTGCTGATGCCCGAAGTGGCAGAAGAGGCTATCTCCTGTCTCAAGGCGGATGGTACGGAAGAGCAATATGAAGGATTGCTTGATACCATTCACCAGTACAAACCCGAACTGGCAGAGAGCATCATGGTGAAGCTCGATCAAGACCCGGCTCGCGTCTATAATAAACGGAAACTGCAATATCATCTGGAATCCGTCAAGCGTATTGCCAAGGCAGGGAAGGATATTACCTCTGTTTGCAACTTGGACCGTGAAGAGCAGCGTAAATTCTTTGAGGAACGTCTGAAGAATCTCCAGAATGGAAAGGGCCAGGTCTTGTCAGTGGAAGACGCCTTTACACTTACCATTGGTTATCTTTACAGCAGCACCCTGTCCGACGCTATGCCTGCCATCCATTATCTTTTGGAGACTATCAGCCAGCGTCAGAAGATGAGCAAGAATTGTAAAGACCTACTGCTCTCTATGCATCAGGTCATTCGCTACAATCTTAGAGTAGTGTTATCACTCGCTTCCGACACTAAAGAACGCATGGAGCTGGTAAACAAAATGTTTGGTAATGCTCCAGCAGTACCCGATAGTTTTATTGGAATTGGCGAATATCAAAAGGCTATCGATTATCTGCTCAACTGGTATAGGAATTGTGGTTATGACGAGCTGACAATTATTGACCCTCATTTCAGGCCGTCTGATCTTTCTGTCATTAAGCAGCTAACCGATGAGAACAACGACCTCACTATAAGAATACTTTCCCACAAAGGCGATTTCTGTATTGAGGATTTCAAAAACGAGTGGCGCAAAGTCTCTGCTGGTGTGAAAACACCCATTCAGGTTATTCTTGTAAAATGTGTCGGAAAATCGTATGGTGGTCCCATCCACGACCGCTATTGGATTTGCGTAGATGATGAGAATGATAAACGTGTGGGTATCTCGCTTAATTCCATTAGTGGGTTGGGGCAGAGGGAAAGTAGTATATTCCCCCTTGAGGACAGTACTATTCTTTATGCTTTGCATTCCTTCTCGCGCTATGCCAGCAGGAAGGTGAAAACAGTGGAGGATTTGGAACTGGAATATGAGGAAGATATATTAGAATGATTTAAGCGTAGCCATACTCTAGCCATACTCTAAGCTGCTTGTAGCCATACTCTAGGCATACTCTAGGCATACTCGGTGAGTATGGGTAGAGCTTGGGTAGAGCGAGAGTGAGACGAAACAAATATGACGCAATATGAACGCTGGTTGAAACAGGGAAACAGAGGGACTGAAGTGAACCCAGAAAGTTGGACACAACTTAAGGGTTCAAATGAAAAAGGAATTTAGTTTAGAAGAGAAGTTGGAAGCGATTTCTTTAGTGTTCCAA
>CADCDY010000134.1 GCA_902800245.1 uncultured Prevotellaceae bacterium | reverse complement strand
CGAGTCAATCCGTTCCGTATCTTTTACCTTGAACTCACCAGTCTCAGGGTTAACTGCAATGATATTGTCGAGTGTCAGCACATAATCACTGGGGACAATCTCTGTTAATTGTGCTCCTTCTGGCTTGATGATGGCATAGAGGTTCACAGAATTGTTATCGCCCTCATTGTCATCGCTACTGCTACAGCTGCTCATGCCAATGGCCAGCATCAGCATTGCGCCCAAACATAAAATAAAACTCTTCTTCATATTCGTTGTCATTTTGTTTGCAAAGTTACATATTATTCTATTAGTTAAACACAGAAAGCACGCAAACCTTGCATGAAAACGGAAAGATTTAACAAAGTTTTACCTACGCGACAGAAGACATACGGGCTAACTGGGGGAAAGTGCCGTGCAGACAAGGTTTTTGTAGGGATGTAGCAGGGAGCGAGACGTAGGGAAAGGGGATTCGGGCGGCAGCCCGTATTAATTCGGCCTCCAGCCCGAATTTGTTCGAGCGGGAGGCCGTATATATGCGGGCGGGTGGTCGAGACCGCTTTTTATCCCTTGACACTCCAAAGGCGCGGATGGTCGCCTTTACAGAGGCTGTCGAGATAGTTTTTGGCAGAGTCGCGTTTCAGTTTGCTGAACATCATAAACTCTGGAATCGTCACGTAACCCAGTCGCAGACAGTGTTGCAGGGCATCATCCATTGCCTGTGCGTCGTACATCTGACTGTTGCCCACAGAGTCTTTACTCTTGCGATAGCCTTCACGATTGCGACCTGCCACTTTGACGAGATCCTTGTTGGGTATAAAGTCGAGACCTACATACCTAACATCCCTGCCCGTAATGGTCTTGGGGTCTGTATGTTGACCTATCAACTTCAATTTTGGCGCGAACGACCCCAAGGGCGTTTCCACGCGGTAACCCTCTGAGAGCCAACGGCCTGCAACCTCCATCAACACGTCGAACACCTGTTGCATCTCACCTGTCCGCATTCCACGATATTTGGTGCAGAAGTCGTCCAATTGCTTGAACGTCTTCTTGTAACCCTTCGCAGGGCGCACGTAGAGCAAAGGCTTGCCGTCCTCACCCGTCTTGGGGCCAGGATGAATCTCTATTTCTATTCCGTCGGTCTTATAAGGCATATTCTTTTTGTTTAGACTGCAAAGGTACAAAATAAATTTCAAATCATCGCACATTATTCATATTTTATTTGTACTTTGACTTCGTCGAAAGTACTCACGTTCGGAAAAACTCAAATTTATTTGGTTTTTCCCTCACTTATTCGTACCTTTGCAGGCAAAATCAGAATACATTAATTTATAAGGTATGATACTTTTCTTTCAGACCCCACAGAAATCGGTGATTGCAACGGAAGTTGATCACGTACTGAGTGAACAGGAAATCAAGGAATTAAACTGGCTTTATGGCGAAGCCACGATGCTCGAGGCTGACCAGCTTGAGGGCTACTACGTTGGTCCGCGTCGCGAAATGGTGACCCCGTGGTCGACGAATGCTGTTGAGATTACGCAGAACATGGGTCTCAAGGGCATCAGTCGTATTGAGGAGTATTTCGCTGTGGCGAGCAAGGATGCTGAGCACGACGAGATGTTGCAACGCATGTACAACGGCCTCAATCAGGACATTTTTACGATTAACATCAAGCCTGAGCCCATCAAGTATGTGGACAATCTGGAGGAGTATAACGAGCAGGAAGGTCTGGCCCTGAGCCCAGAGGAGATTGAGTATCTGCACGGACTGGAGAAGCAGAACGGTCGTCCTCTGACCGATTCAGAAATCTTTGGTTTTGCACAGATTAACTCTGAGCACTGCCGCCATAAGATCTTTGGCGGTACGTTTATCATCGACGGCAAGGAGATGGAGAGCTCGCTCTTCGCAATGATTAAGAAGACGACGCAGGAGAATCCCAACAAGATTCTTTCGGCATATAAGGATAACGTTGCTTTTGCCCAGGGACCAGTAGTTGAGCAGTTTGCTCCGAAAGACCAGAGCACCAGCGACTGGTTCCAGGTGAAGGATATCGAGAGCGTCATCTCGCTGAAGGCCGAGACGCATAACTTCCCCACAACCGTAGAGCCATTCAATGGTGCCGCTACAGGTACTGGTGGTGAAATCCGCGACCGTATGGGTGGTGGTGTAGGTTCATGGCCTATCGCTGGTACGGCTGTTTATATGACTGCTTATCCTCGTCTGACGGATGATGAGAAAGTGGCTCGCGATTGGGAGGATATTCTGCCCGTTCGCCAGTGGTTGTATCAGACACCTGAGCAGATTCTGATTAAGGCTTCGAATGGTGCTTCTGATTTCGGCAATAAGTTCGGCCAGCCGCTGATTTGTGGTTCTGTGCTGACGTTTGAGCATCAAGAGCCCAACGATACCAAGTATGCCTACGATAAGGTCATCATGCTGGCTGGTGGTGTAGGATACGGCACCAAGCGCGACTGCCTGAAGAAGGAGCCTCAGCCAGGCAACAAGGTCGTTGTTGTTGGTGGTGATAACTACCGCATCGGACTGGGTGGTGGTTCTGTATCATCAGTGGATACTGGTCGTTATTCGAATGGTATCGAGTTGAATGCCGTTCAGCGTGCTAACCCTGAGATGCAGAAGCGTGCCTACAACCTGGTGCGTGCGCTCTGTGAGGAGGATGTGAACCCTGTTGTGTCTATCCACGACCACGGATCAGCAGGTCACCTGAACTGTCTGTCTGAACTCGTTGAGGAGTGCGGTGGTGAGATCGATATGACTAAGTTGCCTATCGGCGACAAGACGCTTTCGAGCAAGGAGATTATCGCCAATGAGAGTCAGGAGCGCATGGGCTTGCTCATCGACGAGAAGCATATTGAGCACGTTAGAAAGATTGCTGAGCGCGAGCGTGCTCCGCTGTATGTGGTTGGTGAGACTACTGGCGATGCTCACTTCTCGTTCAAGCAGGGCGACGGTGTAAAGCCTTTCGATTTGGATGTTGCTCAGATGTTTGGTCACTCACCCAAGACTATCATGAAAGATAATACTGTAGAGCGCCACTATGCTGACGTTACTTACAGTCAGGATAAGATTGACGAGTACCTGGACCGCGTGCTCCAGCTGGAGGCTGTGGCTTGTAAGGACTGGTTGACGAACAAGGTTGACCGTTCTGTAACAGGTAAGATTGCACGTCAGCAGTGTCAGGGTGAGATTCAGTTGCCATTGAGCGACTGTGGTGTTGTGGCACTCGACTATCGTGGCGTGAAGGGTATAGCTACAGCACTTGGTCATGCACCTCAGGCTGGTCTGGCTGATCCTGCCGCTGGTTCTGTACTCTCTGTTGCTGAAGCGCTGACGAATATTGTTTGGGCTCCGCTTGCTGAGGGAATGGATTCACTTTCGTTGAGTGCTAACTGGATGTGGCCTTGCCGCTCTCAGGAGGGTGAGGATGCTCGCTTGTATGCTGGTGTTAAGGCGCTGAGCGATTTCTGCTGCGACCTGCATATCAACGTGCCTACAGGTAAGGACTCGCTGTCTTTGAGTCAGCAGTATCCTAACGGCGAGAAGATTATCTCTCCAGGAACCGTGATTGTATCTGCTGGAGGTGAGGTTTCTGATATTAAGAAGGTGGTATCGCCCGTATTGGTGAACGATAAGAATGCATCACTCTATCATATCGACTTCTCGTTCGACGAGCAGCGTCTTGGTGGTTCAGCCTTCGCTCAGAGCTTAGGTAAGGTGGGCGACGATGTTCCTACAGTTAAGAACGCTGAATACTTCGCTGATGCCTTCATGGCTGTTCAGGAGATGATCAACCGCGGATGGATTCTTGCTGGTCACGATATCTCTGCTGGTGGTCTCATTACCACACTGCTCGAAATGTGCTTCGCCAACACGAAAGGCGGTATGCACATCAACCTGCACGACATCTGTAAGGACGGTGATATCGTGAAGGCTTTGTTCGCTGAGAATCCTGGTGTAGTAATCGAGGTCAGCGACGAGCACAAGCAGGAGTTCAAGGAGTTTATGGAAGATGCAGGCGTTGGCTTCGCTAAGATTGGTTATTCGGTGCCTGAGAGCCGCGAGATTGTCGTGGTTTATGGAAACGGGGGAACCGTTTCCCACACGTTCGATATCGACGCCCTCCGCGACGTTTGGTATAAGACTTCCTACCTGTTGGATCGTAAGCAGAGCTTCAACGGCAAGGCTGCTGAGCGCTTCGAGAACTATAAGAAACAGCCCATCGAGATGAAGTTCAATAAGGACTTCAAGGGCACGCTTGCTCAGTATGGGCTTTCTTGGCGTCGCGACGGAATCGCGACGCACCCGACACCCAAGGCTGCCATCATTCGTGAGAAGGGTACCAACGGTGAGCGCGAGATGGCTTACTGCCTGTATCTGGCTGGTTTCGATGTGAAGGATGTGATGATGACCGACCTGATATCTGGTCGCGAGACACTCGAGGATATCAACATGATTGTATTCTGCGGTGGTTTCTCTAACTCCGACGTACTTGGTTCGGCTAAGGGTTGGGCTGGTGCCTTCCTCTTCAATCCGAAGGCGAAGGAGGCGCTGGATAAGTTCTATGCCCGCGAGGATACCCTTTCACTGGGTATCTGTAACGGTTGCCAGCTGATGGTTGAGCTCGGCCTTACTGGTGCTAAGGGTGCTAAGATGCTGCACAACGACTCTCATAAGTTCGAGAGTGAGTTCATCAGCCTCAGCATTCCTCAGAACAACAGCGTGATGTTCGGCTCACTGAGTGGCAACAAACTAGGTCTGTGGGTAGCTCACGGAGAAGGAAAATTCTCTCTGCCTGAAGCAGAGAGCACGTATAACGTGATTGCTAAGTACAACTATGCTGGCTATCCCGCTAATCCTAACGGATCCGACTATAACGTAGCTGGTATCTGCTCTGCAGATGGTCGTCATCTCTGCATGATGCCTCACTTGGAGCGTGCCGTATTCCCCTGGCAGAATGCTTGGTATCCAGCCAACCGTCGTCAGGACGAGGTAACACCTTGGATTGAGGCCTTCGTCAACGCACGTAAATGGGTTGAAAAGGCAATTGGCTGTTAGCAGCTAGCTATTAGCAAAGAAAGCCAAAAGCTAAATGCAAATGAATCTATACTGGGAATCATTCAAGACCTTCTTTAAGATTGGCATATTCACCCTCGGTGGTGGATATGCCATGATACCTTTGATAGAGGAAGAGGTGGTAAACAAAAAGCACTGGGTATCGAAGGACGAAATGCTCGACTTGATAGCCATTGCCCAGAGTTGTCCTGGTGTCTTCGCCATCAACATCGCCATCTTCATTGGATATAAGTTGAAGAAAGAACGAGGTGCCATTGCCACAGCAGCAGGCACTGCCCTACCCTCGTTTCTGATTATCCTGGCCATCGCAATGTTCTTCAGCCAGTTTAAGGACAACCCCATAGTAGCAGCGATGTTCCGAGGCATCCGCCCAGCAGTAGTTGCCCTCATTGCTGTGCCTACCTTCAATCTTGGCAAACGTGCAGAACTGAACAAATGGACCATCTGGATTCCTATTGTGTCAGCCCTGCTGATATGGCTCTTGGGTGTTTCACCCATCTGGATTATCATCGCAGCAGGCATTGGGGGATTCCTCTATGGCAGATTCGTATACGATGAAAACAACGGAAAGGAGGTGACGGGCGTATGATATTCTTCTGGTTATTCGTCACATTCTTCGAGATTGGCGTCTTCGGCTTTGGTGGGGGCTATGGAATGCTCTCACTCATTCAGAACGAAACCGTCGAGCATTGGCATTGGTTGTCGTCATCAGAGTTTACGGACATCGTCGCCATCTCGCAGATGACACCTGGACCTATCGGCATCAACAGTGCTACCTACTGCGGTTATACCGCTGTCAAGAATGCAGGCTTCTCTATGCCTATGGCTGTGTTGGGCTCTGCTACTGCTACGTTTGCGTTGGTGTTGCCCTCGCTGATACTGATGATTATCATTAGCAAGATGTTTATGAAGTATATGCACACCCGTTCAGTGACGAGCGTCTTCCAAGGTCTGCGTCCTGCTGTAGTCGGATTGCTCGCTGCTGCCACCTTATTATTATGTACGCGCGAGAACTTTAGCACGCCTATGGAGAACCTGTGGCAGTTCTGCATCAGTTGTTTGCTCTTTGTAGCAGCATTCTATGGTGTGAAGGTCGTTAAGATCAACCCTATCCGTATGATTATCTATAGCGCAATAGCAGGGTTAGTATTGCTCTACTAACCCTGCCCTACCATTAACTTTTTGAACTTTACTTGTGCTTCTTATAATAATCTACCGCTCTGCGGATATTTTCCTGCATGGCCTTTGAGGTGAATGTGGCACCAGTAACTGCGTCAACGTCCTGCACGGTGCCCTTCTTGACGTCCATACCCTCGTACTTCGTCAACATTTCCTTCTTCACCTTGGCGTTATACTTAGGTCCGTCCATGTTTTTCAGCACGACAACCTTCACG
>CADCDY010000133.1 GCA_902800245.1 uncultured Prevotellaceae bacterium | reverse complement strand
CATATCGTCATTATTTATAATCTGGCGCAAAGTTACAAAAAATAAGCGATTGCGCCAAATAATAACTCTATAAACTGGCGCAATCTCATAAAAAAGTCGAGATTGCGCCAACTTATAAGGTTAATTTTGCCTTATGACTTCAATTTGGAGGCAGCTTTTATGATTCTTTTTCTTTCTTCAGCACTCAGGCCTTTCAGTATCTCCAGAATAACATCGTATTCATTCTTCAGACCGTGTTCATAGAGCAGATAAGCATTGTATTCCGTCATCTTCTCATACGGATAGGTGCCGATGTAGATTGACAGAAAGGTATGGCTAAGATTGATTATATGAAAGAGAAAACGGCAAACAACATGATGTCGTCCATGTTGATTCACCCAGGCGAGATGATAAAAGACGAGATTATAGCACGAGGCCTTACTCAAAAAGATTTGGCCCAGCAGATGGGCGTGTCCTATACTGTGTTTAACGAGATTCTGAACGGTAAGCGTCCTGTAACAACAGAATACGCCTTGTTGTTGGAGGCTGCGCTTGGCACTGATGCAAACATTTGGATAGGTCTGCAAGCAGATTACAATATGCAGAAAATGAAGCAGGACCACTCCTTCATGAAACGGCTGGAGAAAATCCGTAAGATTGCAGCAATCTTCTAGAGAGATTGCGGGGTTACTGTGCGTCGTAGGGTTGGAAGACGAGGCGTTTGCGGAAGGGGTTGATAATCATTACGCCATGCATCAGCAACGGGGCGCCAATGTGTGAATCGCCTTGTACGGTGATGCAATGTACCTCGTGGAGTTCGAAATGGCCCCATTTCAGCCGGTCAAGGTTCAGCAGGGTTATTGTGTCTTCGCGCTCGACGCCGAAGTGTCCGACAACGTGACTGCCGTATTTCGTACCCTCAATCTGCTCCGCAACCAGCGGGTTTGTTGCTGCCATCCGTTCGAGGCTCTCGGCATTGATGGCATAGGTCATCGGACTGCCTGTGTCGAATAGCACGCATTCTTCCGAACCCTCGAAGGGGCTTACTGTGACGTAGGGTACATGCCATTTCAACTTGTATTTCAGTACTTCGCCCTCGGCCTTTTTGTAGAGCGACTTGCAGTCGGTGAGTGTCATGGTCTGCTCACGGGTGTCAATCCTTGCAGCGATGCCTTTGTGGAATAGGGCGAAGCCAATGATGCCGTCCTCGCCTTTGCGTACAATGGGTCGCTTCATCTGCTGTACCTTAAAGCCCGTAATGGTCAGCCCGCCCAATGTGAATGGTGGTAGCTCTACCGTCGTCACATGTTGGCTCTGGCCTGTGGCGTCCTCCGACTTGATGAATCCCAGCGTCCTCAGTCCTTCTATGCTGACGTCGTCGTAGATGACGCCTTGGCTCGCTCCTGTGTCGAGCTTGAAGCGATATTCCCGCCCGCCAATATCCACGCGGACGAATAGCTGGTTGCGCTCAATCTCGATGGGTACCGTCACCATGAATTTCTTTTGCGACAGCGTAAAGTCAGCGTCGTAGCGTTTCATTTGTGCAAACGCTACGCAACAACAAACGACTGTCATCAGCATCAATATCGTCAACCTTTTCGTCATACACCCTGCAAAGATACGAATTTTTATCCATAATTATTTTGTTTTTCTAATAAGTTTTCGTACCTTTGTCGCACTTAACTGAACAAACAAACCTATATTATAAATAAATAAGGTACGCGTATGAAGAAATTAATAATGATGATGGCGGCGCTGCTGATGCTCAGCACGGCAGATGCCAATGCCCAGGGATTCCTGAAGAAACTGAAGCAGAAGGCTCAGCAGGCTGTTAGTGGTGTTGCTGGCAATGATGCGAGTGAAGAGGCCGAAGAGAGCAATGATGCTGACG
This sequence comes from uncultured Prevotellaceae bacterium, assembly GCA_902800245.1. GTDB lineage: Bacteria > Bacteroidota > Bacteroidia > Bacteroidales > Bacteroidaceae > Prevotella. The sequence goes on along the minus strand of CADCDY010000133.1, from coordinate 12,107 downwards.
AAGGCGAAGCACCAGACCCCTCGAAGATTTCTGTGGCACAGGGTAGCGACATCGTCCCCAAGCGTAAGACGTCGACTATAGTCTGGGACGGAACGATTACGCCCAGTTCGGCTTCGACGGCCCCGGCTCTGATGAAGGAACTGCCGGCATTGCCCTCTGCCGAGAAGATGGCTCGCAGCACCATGGAGGAGCGTGATGCCTATACCCAGAAGATTGCAGCTGTGACAACCCGTGCGGAACAGTTGCTGGAAAACGAAAAGGAGTGCTCGGACGCTGAGATGGAAGCCCTGCGCCAGAAGTGGGAGAATAAGATTCAGGACATGTTCGGACTGACAAAGGAGGAGATGACAATCCTTCAGGACGAGAATGCCCCTGAATCGAAGAAGAAACCCATTCAGGACAAGGTGATGGCGAAAATCATGGGCGGCGACGTGGATATGGCTGAGATGGAACGCTTCGAGAAGATGAGCGAGAAGGAGCAGGAGGCGTATATCAAGGCACATCCTGAGTTTACGCAGAAGATGATGAAGATGGCGCAGAATGCCGGTAACTTCAGCAAACAGATGAACAAGATGACGGAGGCCCTTAGTGGCTATGAGGCCAAGTTGGGTAAGTTGGCACAGGATTATGCGAAGTTCCTGGAGCGTGAGGATAACCACAGCTATGCAGGTATTGCGAAGAAGTACAACGGTAAGCTTAAGAAGCTGTACGACCAGATTTGCAGTACTGACGACGCTGGGCAGATTGATGCCTTCTATGCTGAGGCCGACGATTTGTTGTATAACTATCGTTTGGAGGCTGCCAAGGAGTATCGCGCTTCTTTACAGCGTCAGATTGCTGAGGCCAAGAAGTTTGCCGCTGAGTACGCCCGTCTGTCGAAGGAGGTCGTAAACAGTGGTGATCTGCCCGAGTGTGCTATTGGTCGTACCGACCTGAATGCTGTCATCATGGTGGGTAATATTTTGGACGAAGCGTATAAGGAATTGCCCGAGTTAGAGGCGTCTCCCGTCTGCAAGGAAACCATCTATGAGTTGCCTAAAGGCTGGGAGTTCGGATTCTGGGAGTGCAGAGGCTTTATCGGAAGTGTTGCCGACTTCAAGACGCCAGGTGTCCAGTGGCCGCTGTTGGCACAGTCTGAGGAAGGCTATGCTGTCGTGGAGAACGGCAAGTTCCGCAAGATTAGCGAGAACGAGCTGAAGGCCATCAACAAAAAGGCCGATGCGCGTCAGAAGAAGGGTGCCAATCTGGGAAAGAATCCTCCCTACGGCGTCTACAAGAGCCGCAGTGGCATGCGTACTGTAGAGTATTCGAAGACGGGTGAGGTTATCATTGACGGTATGACCACCTTTATTCCCAGTGCGTTTACGGCTAAGCCTGAGTGTCTGGAGTGGATTATCTTTGACGGAGGCAAGATCGTGAAGTGTACCTACAAGCTCTAAATGACGCTTCACCGACAAACCATCATGCTGTGCTTGCTGCTCGTTTGGGGTAGCAGCACAGCATTTTCCATCAACTATCAAAAGGAGTATGGTGACGACTGGACGCAGGCGGAGGATTTCGTCGAAGAGCATCGCGCAGAATGGAAGAAGATTTTCGAGGAGTTCGAAGTGGATGCAGACATCGCTACAGCCATTGTCTTCCCGGAACTTATTCGCTATAGCCGTTGGCAGGATGCCATTGAGACGGCTGCCGTCAATGGACTTTATGTCTCTGGAGGTAAAGGGAAGGCGAATTTCTCCATAGGCCGTTTCCAGATGAAACCCTCTTTTGCTGAAGAAATCGACGAGGAATGGAATAAGTCTAAGTTGGCCCGTGAGTTCAATTTCCTCTTCGACACGCGCGACGCTTCTGATGCCCGTAGAAATCGCTTGAAGCGGTTAGGCACCCTCGAAGGACAATGCCGCTATCTCGCCATCTTTATTCGGTTGATGTTCCTACGCCATCCGCGTTTGCAGACGCTCCCCAAAGAACAGCAGATTCGTTTCCTTGCCACCGCCTATAATCGTGACCATACAGCATCGTGGGAGCAAAACCTGAAGATGCAAAAACAGCGCAGTTTCCACACAGATATGATTAAGACCCACTCCACCAAGACCTATCGCTATTGTGATATTTCCGCCACTTACTGGAGAAAAAACTACGACGCGACGGAGATTTTTCCCTGACGCGTCGTAGTAAATGCTGGTTCGGTTAATACTATCGGAGTATTCGCAGATACTATCGGAGTATTGCCAAATACTTTCGGAGTATTATTTGATGACGACTTTGTGTCCCTCGATTAGAGGTTCGGATTGATCTTGCTCCACTCAGCGATGGGAGGAACGATGTTCAGCGTAACCAGCTCGTCGCGCATCTTGCACAGGTGCTCGTAGCTCTGGTCAAGCTTAGCGTTCTCCTCGGCAGTGCCCTGAGGAACCTCGAACTTAGCACCCTCGGCAGTCATGGTGGTCTTCATAGCCATCATGATGTGGTCGTACTTGTCGGTCTTTACGTAGGTTCCAACGGGGAAACGGAAAGGCTCACCACCCATAGCGGCACGAATCATCTCAACAGAGAGGTACGAGGGGCTCTGGAATGAACTGCGTCCGCGAAGCTCGATGATCTTGGCACCACCCTTGGTGACGTCAATCTTCATCTGCTCCCACTCCTCAGCGGGGAACTCAGCAGTACCGATGATGTCGGTCAGTTTGCGACCGGCAATCTCTACGTGGCTTCCGAATACAGCCATCTGCTCACCGTGGCCACCGTATGTAGCACAACCAGTGATCTGGTTCTGCATCACACCGAACTTCTTGGCCAATGCGCTCTGCAGACGGGTCGTGTCAAGACCTGCGAGGGTAGTCACCTGACCAGGCTTCAAACCAGAGTACAGCAGGGTTACCAGACCAGTGAGGTCGGCGGGGTTGAAGATAATCACTACGTGCTTTACGTCGGGGCAGAACTTCTTGATGTTCTGGCCCAGCTCCTCAGCAATCTTACAGTTGCCAGCGAGCAGATCCTCGCGGGTCATACCAGCCTTACGGGGAGCACCACCTGAAGAGATGATGTACTTTGCGTTGCGGAAAGCCTCCTCAGCGTCGGTGGTAGCCACGATATTCACATCGTCAAAACCACTCTGGCGCATCTCCTCAGCTACACCTTCGGGAGAGAACACGTCGTACAGACAGATTTCGCTTGGTCAGACCCATCATCAGGGCGGTCTGAGCCATGTTTGAACCAATCATACCGGCTGCGCCGACGATGGTCAGTTTGTCGTTAGTTAAAAATGCCATAATCTTTTTCTTTGTATAATATTAGTTTCGTTTTGCAAAGTTACAAAATATTTTGTAATCTGCAAATGACTTGCCGTATTTTAAATATTATTTAAGATGATTCTCCCGTCTTTGCTAAGTCGATGTGGCAATTAGTGACAAAAAAAGTGATTTTCTTTTGCAGTTTCATATTATTATTGTAATTTTGCACCCGAAAATAATAATACGTTTCATAAACCAAAGATTAATAGAGATGTTTAAGAAAATTCTGATTGGTGTAGCATTGGTTGCTTTGGCCATTACGATGGGACGAACGGTGCCCGATAAGAAAGCCCATAAGGAGGCTATGATGGAGGCCGTGAGGGCTTATGTGGACGATGAGGCTATCCAGCATGGCTTGGGTGACAACATACTGACGGACCTGGGTAAGGGTATCGTCAACAAAACCATCGAAGTGGCGCTGAACTCGAAGTTGGAAGTGGACAACTACTTCCTGTTCAATACGACGCACGTGGAATTGGGTGACGAGACGAAGACGCTCTCGCTGGGTATTTTCGGTCATGTGTTTACGTTCGATAAGGAGATGTTGCGTGACGCTTTGGAGGAAGCAGCTCAGGAAAAGGTGCAGCTCAAGGAAGAGCGCAAGGCTGCCAAACTCGCTGAAAAGGAAGCCAAGAAGCTGGAGAAACAGTTGAAGAAGGAACAGCGCAAGCGCGAGAAGGAAGCCCGTAAGGCCGCCAAGCGTGCTGAAAAGGAGGCCAAGAAACGTGAGAAGGAAGCCCGGAAGCGCGCTAAAGAACTGGAAAAGCAGAATAGGAAATAAAGAAAGAGTGACCCACTTAAGTGAGTCACTCTCTTTTTTGCTTGTGTGTCGACACTTGGACTCGAACCAAGGACCCCCACCATGTCAAGGTGATACTCTAACCAGCTGAGCTATGCCGACCTTTTTGTTGTGCGCCTGACAGGACTCGAACCTGCACATCGTGAGATACTAGATCCTAAGTCTAGCGCGTCTACCAATTCCGCCACAGGCGCGGATTGCGGGTGCAAAGGTACATAAAAATTCTGAATTACCAAAATTATTCGCTTAAAACTTTTCGTGCAGCTTCAATAATGAGGTCAATTCCCTGTGCTGTGGCTTCGTCTGTAAGTGCTACCTTGACGTCAGGATCGATACCGAACTCCGTCTGTTGTTTCTTCGAATCATACATGGGACAGGCCGAATAGCGCACACTCCACCCGTTGGGCAGGCTGTTGCTCATAGGCATTCCGCTGCCTCCGCCAGTATGGTCGCCCACCAGTTTTACGTTGGGCAGTGTGTGCATCATCACGGCAAAGTCGTTGGCAGCGCTGAAGACGGAGCGGTTGGTGAGCACACAGACGGGTTTGTGCCAACGGATATTACTTGACGGCTCCAGATAGCGTGCTTCCAATGACGAGAAGTCGTTGTGGCCTTTGCCTGTCTTGTGCTGCATGTAACTCACGAGAGTCTTCTCCTGTACGAAACGTCCAGCCAGCTTTTCTGCCGTTGTCAGGTCGCCTCCACCGTTGTTGCGGATGTCGATGATAAGTCCGCGACAGAGTGCCAGATATGTCAGACAGTCGTCGAGGTTACCTTCACCTATGCTTTGTAAGAACGACTCGTAACGGATGTATCCGATATTGTCGTCGAATACACGATATTTCATTCCTGCGGCAATCTTGTAGTCTGTTCCCAAATAGCGGCGTTCAAGCGTATCGCTGAAATTCTGGGGATAGGCCTCGTGCCACGCCCAATAGCGTCCGTAGTCCATCGAACTGCTGAGGTTGACGTGTCCGTCACGTAATTCGGCCAGCATGTCGGTGAGCACTTCGAAGAGTTGGTCTGACGTCATGTGATCGCTCACGCGTACCTTATATTTATTATATACGGCATTCCAGTCCAGTCCGTATTCGTGCTGCTTGTAGTCGAAGAAGCAGTAGTGTTCGTCGATGATCTGCCACAGGGCTTCGAAGTTGCCAGTAGGCGTATCGCTTTGCTCGTCAGTGTCGACGCAAGACAACAGGAGCCAAGAGCCAAATGCTAAAAGCCAAAAGCTGAAATTTTTCATAGGGCATGTGAAATGATGGAGAAACGCTTAGTGATGCCGATGAGGAACCGGTGAGTATAGACATGCTGTTTGAGATTGTTGACCTTGGTCTGTTGCATATTGCCAAGATAACCTATGCGCAGGGTGAACTTCGAGCTGATGGCTGTGTCGATGGTCAGCATGTGCCGCCACTCAGGAGCCGAAATGAACGTCGTAGGAACGATGTTGTGGTCGTAGTTGCCTAACGCGAAAATCTCATAGTACGATTGTCCGTAGTTGGGTGAGAACATGATGCCGCAAAGAGGCAGTGCCAGTTCGTAGCGAGCTGTCATCGGGCGGTTGAACAGTTGGAATCGGTAGGCTGCGACACCCGTAGGCATCACGTTGAGGTGAAAACGAGCCTGAGCGGGATTGTTGCCATTCGACGTGTTGTAGATGACTCCCCCCGAGGCATTCACGAGCCCGCCAGCCTGTAGTGTCAGCCGATGGTCCATGAGGTGCCAGTTGTAGAGCTTGCCCCAATAGAAGTTGTAGGCAGCCTCCAATTCCTGTTTCGACTTGGGTCGGTCCTTGACGGACGACAGGTTTGCCTCGTGTTCTATCAATGTCGACCAACGTCTCTCTGGCCGTTTGCGCTCGATGGTGGTGAGAAACGACACACCAAGCCCCTTGAAATGTTCTTGCGACAGGTAGGTGTCGAGAATGTTCGTGACTCCTACGCCCACCATGGTGCTGCGGGTGATAACTTTCTGGCTATTAGCTGTTAGCTCTTGGCTATTAGCAGGTGTGCCAATCGTCAAAAGCAAAAGGCTAAAAGCCAATTGCCATAAGCAAACTGCCATTTTACGCGTTTTCATCATCGGGGAATAGGCTAAGTTGTCCTGTCAATTCGTCAAGCACTTGCTGCTGGCTTTTGCCTGCATCAGGGTCGAGGTCTTCCTCCTCTTCCGAGGAGCCGAACTCCTCGGCACTCGGAGGTTCGGGGAAGCGCAGGGGCTCCAGCTCTTCGATAGAGGCTATCTGCCAGGTAGTCAGTCGCTTGCCTTTTGCCTTGAAGCCCTTGACGGAGATGAATTGCTCAACATCGATTTCTTCTGACCCTCGGAATTCGTCGTTGCCTCCATAGGTAACCAGTAGTCGTGGATAGAACGTATCCGTCAACAGTATCTGTTGGGAATTCTCGTTCTCGCCAATATAATTCTGTTTGCGTTTCGAAGCTTCCATGAGGAAACGTTTGACATACGGATAGCCCTGATTATCAGCATCGTAGAGCACACAACTCCAAACCTTGTCAGCCTCGTATTTCTCCAGATGGTCGATATTGTCCTCGAAGTGTACGTTGGCGTCGAAGCCTGCCAGATAGTAGTCGCCGTTTTTCAATATCACGAGAATGCTGTCGCCATCGTTGAATTCGCCCAGCAGCCGTCCGTGTTCATCGTAATTCAAACGGTTGACGTCTGGGTCGTACCACACCTTTCGTCCACCCAGCGTCGAGTGGCCGTGACTCTTCAGTCCGATACGATGTACCTGGAACTTGGTCAGCAGGTTGCCCTTCGCGGCACGTCCCTTGATGAGCACTTCTGAGAAGTCCTTATCGAAGAAGATGCGTTTCAGTTTGGGCGCAGGATCGAGCGTCACCTTGATAACCTCCGCTTCACCATTGGGGTTGGCTGTGAAGTAGAGTACGCGTGAACCTTCCGTGCCTGCCGTAATGTCGTATTCGCGGTCACGGGTGATGGCGGACACGTTGAAGCGCTTGATATAGTAGAAACCCTTGCGCCCGTCGCGATAGACGGCATTGTAGATGGTGCGCTGGTCGTTCTTTTTGAACACTCCCAGCCACATCACGTTCTTTCCGACAAATAACTTGTCGGACACTCGAACGACTTTGAACTTACCATCCTTATAGAAGATGATGATGTCGTCAATATCAGAGCAGTTGCAGACGAACTCGTCCTTCTTCAGACTAGTTCCGATGAAGCCGTCCTGACGATTGATGTACAGTTTTTGGTTCGCTTCGACAACCTTCGTTGCCTCGATGGTGTCGAAGTTGCGAATTTCCGTCAGTCGCGGATGGTCTTTGCCGTATTTGTCCTTCAGGAACTGGAACCACTGGGCCGTCACCTCCACGAGGTTTGCCAGATCGCGGTCAATCTCCTCTATCTCAGCCTTGATACGGGCCATCAGTTCGTCAGCCTTGTCCTTGTTGAACTTCAGGATGCGCTGCATCTTGATTTCCAGCAGTTTCAGAATGTCGTCCTTCGTAACCTCGCGAACCATCTGCGGATAGTATGGCGTCAAGCGATCGTCAATGTGTTCACAAACGGCATCGATGGTGGGCGCCTGTTCGAATTTCTTGTCCTTATAGATGCGCTCCTCGATGAAGATCTTTTCCAGCGAGTAGAAATGCAGTTGTTCTAAAAGTTCGCCCTTGCGAATCTCCAATTCCTGACGAATCAGGTCCTTGGTGCGGTCAGTCGAGTGACGCAGTACGTCGGAGATGGTCAGGAACTGCGGTTTGTTATCCTCAATGACGCAGCAGTTGGGAGAGATGTTGATTTCGCAGTCGGAGAAGGCATAGAGGGCGTCCAATGTCTTATCGCTCGATACGCCAGGTGCCAGCTGGACCTGGATTTCGACTTTCGCAGCTGTCAGGTCCTCTACGTGGCGAGCCTTGATTTTGCCCTTGTCGATGGCCTTCAGAATGGAGTCGATAAGCGTTTCAGTAGTCTTCGAGTAGGGAATCTCGCGAATGACCAGCGTCTTCGGGTCGAGCTTCTCAATCTTGGCTCGTACTTTGATGACACCGCCGCGCTGTCCGTCGTTATATTTCGAGACGTCAATCGAACCGCCCGTTGGGAAGTCCGGGTACAAGTGGAACTCCTCGTTATGCAAGTATGCAATGGCAGCGTCGCATATTTCTACGAAGTTATGGGGTAGAATCTTTGAACTCAGACCTACGGCAATGCCTTCGGCACCCTGCGCCAACAGCAACGGATATTTCACGGGCAGTGTGATGGGCTCCTTGTTGCGTCCGTCGTATGACATCTGCCATTCGGTGGTTTTGGGGTTGAAGACGGTGTCCAACGCAAACTTCGACAAACGGGCCTCGATATATCGAGGAGCCGCTGCTCTGTTGCCCGTCAGAATGTTACCCCAGTTACCCTGTGTGTCAATCAACAGGTCCTTCTGGCCCATCTGCACCAGAGCGTCGCCGATACTGGCGTCGCCGTGGGGGTGAAACTGCATAGTGTGACCTACTATGTTCGCCACCTTGTTATAGCGTCCGTCATCCATGCGCTTCATCGAGTGCAGGATACGGCGCTGCACGGGTTTCAGTCCGTCCTCAATATGTGGAACGGCACGCTCCAGAATAACGTAAGAGGCATAGTCCAGGAACCAGTTCTGGTACATGCCGCTCAGATGGTGCACGGCAGCAGCGTCAAAACGGTTTACCGGCTTGTAGTCTGAATGCGACTCTGAGGCGTCTGAGGACCCTAATTCCTCAGCATTTTGCCCTGTCATTTCGTCCTTTATTTCGTCGTCCATTAGGTAATTATATTAAATAATGTTGCAAAGATACGACTTTTTCATCAAAAAGCAGTACCTTTGCAGCCATAATTTCGAAATTATTAAGTTTTTATGGCACAAGAAGATGTATTTAAGAAGATCGTGAGCCACTGTAAGGAGTATGGTTTCGTGTTCCCCTCAAGTGAGATTTACGATGGTTGAGTTGAAGAATAACATTAAGCAGTATTGGTGGAAGGCCATGACGATGCTTCACGAGAATATCGTAGGTATCGACTCGGCTATCTTCATGCACCCCACCATATGGAAGGCATCTGGACACGTGGATGCTTTCAACGATCCCTTGATTGACAACCGCGACTCGAAGAAGCGTTATCGTGCTGATGTACTGATTGAGGACCAGATTGCCAAGTACGACGAGAAGATCCAGAAGGAAGTGGAGAAGGCTCGCAAGCGCTTTGGCGACAGCTTCGACGAGGCTAAATATTTGGAGACTTCTGAGCGCGTGAAGGAGACTAAAGAGAAGCGCGACGCCCTCCATGCCCGTTATGCTGCAGCTATGCAGGGCCCGGATCTCGACGAGTTGAAGCAAATCATCCTCGACGAAGAGATTGTCTGTCCCATCAGCGGAACCCGTAACTGGACAGATGTCCGCCAGTTCAATCTGATGTTCTCTACGGAGATGGGTGCCTCGGCAGATGCTTCGATGAAGATCTACCTGCGTCCTGAGACTGCTCAGGGTATCTTTGTGAACTACCTGAACGTGCAGAAGACCGGTCGTATGAAGATTCCTTTCGGTATCGCCCAGATCGGTAAGGCTTTCCGTAATGAGATTGTCGCCCGCCAGTTCATCTTCCGTATGAGGGAGTTTGAGCAGATGGAGATGCAGTTCTTCGTACAGCCGGGCACGGAGCTGGAGTGGTTCCCCAAGTGGAAGGAGACGCGTATGAAATGGCACCAGGCTCTGGGCTTCGGTGCTGAGAACTATCGTTTCCACGACCACGACAAGTTGGCTCACTATGCCAACGCTGCTACCGATATCGAGTTTAAGATGCCGTTTGGCTTCAAGGAGGTGGAGGGTATCCACTCTCGTACCAACTTCGACCTGAGCCAGCATGAGAAATACTCTGGCAAGAGCATCAAGTACTTCGATCCTCAGACCAACGAGAGCTATACTCCGTATGTCATCGAGACCTCTATTGGTGTTGACCGTATGTTCCTCTCTATTATGTGTCACGCTTATGAGGAGGAGAAGCTGGAGAACGGTGAGACCCGTGTGGTTCTGAAGTTGCCCGCAGCACTGGCTCCTGTGAAGTGCGCTGTGATGCCGCTGGTGAAGAAGGACGGTCTGCCCGAGAAGGCACGTGAGATCATCGACCAGCTGAAGTTCCATTTCAACTGCCAGTACGATGAGAAGGACAGCATCGGTAAGCGCTATCGTCGTCAGGATGCTATTGGTACACCGTACTGCGTCACCGTCGACCACGACACCCTCAACGATGGCTGTGTCACCCTGCGTTTCCGCGATACGATGGAACAGGAGCGTGTCGCTATCAGCGAGCTTAATGGCATTATTGAGGATAAGGTGAGCATTGCAAGTCTTTTGAAGAAACTGCAGTAAGAAAAAAAAATGAAGATCAAGCACTATCTACTGATTGGTATCTCACTGCTCGGCTTTGTGTCGTGCAGTGAGACCGATGAAACCGATCCGGAGTTTGATAACTGGCAGAACAGAAACGAGACCTACTTCCAGCAGCACTATGAGCAATACCTGCAGGAGTACAAGAGCAAGGGCGAGGCTTCTGATATGCTTGTCATCCCCTGTTGGTCGATGCCTGGTGATTTGAAGCTCGAGGACATAGCACCAACCAATTGTATCTTGGCATATAAGGTACTTAAAAATGAGGAAGCGTGGACAGATAATACCCCACAGTATACCGATTCTGTCGCTGTACATTATAGTGGTAGTCTGATTCCGACGCAACACTATCCGGACGGCTATCAGTTCGATCGTAGTTATATGTCTACGGATAGTTTCGACCCAGAAGTGGACGTTCCTGCCAGGTTCAAGGTGAATGGGAATATTCTTCCCGGATTCTCGACGGCTTTGCAGCATATGCACCGAGGAGAGGGCTGGATAGTGATTGTTCCTTATCAGTTGGGCTATGGCACTACCCAGTCGTCATCATCTGTAATACCTGCATACAGTACGCTGATATTTGAGATATACCTTCAGGAATTCTGGATGAAAGAATTGGGTGACCGATATTGAAGCGAGAAATGAAGTGAAATGCGATAAGCAAAGAGCTAAGAGCTAAGAAAACTCTTAGCTCTTTCTTTTTCCATATCGGCTCGCGACTTCGATTTCGTTACCAACCAGACACCGCTAAATACCAATACTACTGCCAAAGCATGGGTGGGCTTTAGGATACCAATGCCCATCAGCAGTGAGGCTGCTACTGAGACGATAGGCTGTACATAATTATATACCGATACTACCGTCGGACGGAGTGTACGCTGGCCTATCATGGTCAAGATATAGCCGAAGAACGTTCCTACACAAACTACATAAGCTACTTCCCACCACGATGTCGCAGGTATGGCTTTCCCCCATACCACATCCTTAACGTGCCCAAAGGTAAAGGGGAGCAGCATCAGTGTGGCCCACGAAAACATGTACTTGTTGATGGTAAACACGTTATAACGTCGGATAAGTGGGTTGAAGAGTGACAGGTATAATGCAAATGAGAATTGGGCAAACAGGCATAGCAGGTCACCACGGATATCGCCCACCTTGCCGTCAGCATGAGCTGCGGAGGTCAGGATCAGTATCAAAGCACCACTGCAGCCCATCAACACACCCAGTGCTTTCTTGCCAGTGATAGGCTCTTTTAGGATGAGTGCGGCCAAAATCATGGCAAAGATGGGCATGGATGTGGTGACGATAGAGGCATTGATGGGTGACGTGATGCTCAACCCTATCGTATAGCAACACTGGTTGCACAGCAATCCGAAGACGGCAGCTCCGATAAACATCAGTTTATCCTTAGTGGGAACATATTCCTTCTTCGCGAAAAAAGAGGCTATCCAGAACAGCAGACAGGCACCTACTACGCGGAAGGTGACTAGCGTGATGCCGTCGAAACCATGTGTCATGGCATCCTTTCCGATAGGAGCCATCAGTCCCCAACCGGCACAGGCTCCGAACATACTCAGGTGCGCAATGAGTGCTTTGTTTTCTTTCATGGGTGCAAAATTA
>CADCDY010000132.1 GCA_902800245.1 uncultured Prevotellaceae bacterium | reverse complement strand
AGCCGACTCCAGCTCCAACTGGGCGTCGCGCTGGTCGATGACGAAAAGCACCTGGCCCTTCTTCACCTGGTCACCCTCGGTCACGCAGATTCTCATCAGCTGTCCGCTCACCTGAGGCGTGATGGTCACGTCCGTCTCACCCTTGAGTTTTGCACTGAACTTGATGGGCACCGTAATGTCCTCTTTCTTAATTGTCACCGTCTCATACGATGTCATCTCTGGCTTTGGCATGTCGCCGCCGCACGCGGTCAGCCCGACCACTGCGCCGAGCATCATTGCCCACGTCAAAACGTTCTTTCTTTTCATTTTTTTCTTTTTTATATGAATTGTTAATTGTCCATTGTGAATTATGAATTGTCAATTGTCCATTGTGAATTATGAATTGTCAATTGTTAATTGTGAATTGTCAATTGTGAATTGTTCACTCCGGCAGGTTCAACCACCTTGTATAGCAGAAGTCCTGACGATGTGGCAGGTGCTTGTTCTTCGGATACATGCGGACGGCAGTCTTGTACTCGCCGAACTGCCTGGGCTCCACCGTGGCTTCGAAGGTATAGTTGTTGCCCTCGTGGCCCGTCATCTTCAGCGGTTCTACATGGAACACTCACCAGTTCCAGACCGATGGCGTCGTCAAGCCCCTGTTCGTTGATGACATATTTCAAATGATACTTCTGACCGGTCATGCCGCCTGTGGTCGGGAAATCCCATTCGCAGGAGACCACGTTGATGGTGTCCCAACGTTCAGCTACCGTCTCCTTCCAGAGGGCAATATCCTTTGCCAGTCGGTTATCGTTCTTGGAGAGTTCCTTGAAGCGCTTGGCCTCCTTCTCATAGAACTTCGAATAGTAGTCGTCCAACTGACGCTTCATCGTGTAGTGCGGAGCAATCTGGGCGATGGAGTTCTTGATGACCTTGCACCAGCCCTTCGAGACGCCCTTCTTATCCATGTCGTAGTAGAGCGGGATAATCTCGTTCTCCAGCAGACTATAGATAGTGGCGGCGTCGAGCTGATCCTGATAACCCTGGTTCTCGTAGGTGCGCTTCTCGGTCAATGCCCATCCGGCACCCTCACGATAGCCCTCCAACCACCAGCCGTCCTTCACCGAGAGGTTCACCACACCGTTCATCTCGGCTTTCTCGCCAGAGGTTCCTGAAGCCTCCATCGGACGTGTCGGGGTGTTCATCCAGATATCCACACCCGATACGAGTCGACGAGCTAACAGGAAGTCGTAGTCCTCTACGAAGATCACCTTGCCCTGGAATTCATCACGCTGCGAAATATCGAAGATTTGCTTGATCAATCCCTGTCCGGCACCATCGGCAGGATGGGCCTTGCCGGCGAAGAGGAACACCACCGGACGCTCCGGATTGTTCACGATTTTCGACAGACGGTTGAGGTCGGTGAACAGCAGATGGGCACGCTTATAGGTGGCAAAGCGTCGGCAGAAGCCGATGATCAGTGCGTTGGGGTTAAAGCGCTCTGCTAACTTGGTGATACGGCTGGGGTCGTTCTGTCTCTTCAGCCAAGTGGCATTCAGCTGTTTCTCGATATAAAATACCAGATTCTTCTTCATGAGCAAGCGGTGCTTCCAGAGTTCCTCGTCGGGACAGTCGTAGATGCCCTTCCACCGCTCCTCATTCGACTGGTCTGTCATGAAAGCAGGATCAAGATACTTATTGTAGATACTCTCCAGCCATCTTGTGGCTACCCAGGTGGGGAAGTGGACACCGTTGGTCACATAGCCCACATGGTTCTCCTCCGGGAAGTAGCCTGACCAGATAGGTGCGAACATCTTCTGCGACACCCAGCCGTGCAGCTTTGACACGCCATTGACCTCCTGACAGGTGTTGCAGGCGAAGGTAGACATACAGAACTTCTCGCCCTTGTCGTCGGGATTGGTACGACCCATGCCGATAAACTCGTCCCACGTGATACCGAGTTTGGCGGGATAGCCACCCATGTACTTGCCAAACAAGCCCTCCTCAAAGTAGTCGTGACCAGCGGGAACAGGAGTATGAACGGTATAGAGACCACTGGCACGAACCAGCTCCAGAGCCTGGTTGAAGGTCAGTCCCTCCTCGATATAGTCGCACAGGCGCTGCAGGTTGCAGAGCGCAGCATGACCCTCGTTGCAGTGATAGACATCCTTCTTGATACCGAGCCTCTTCAACAGCAGCATACCGCCGATACCCAGCAGGATTTCCTGCTTCAGTCGGTTTTCCCAGTCACCGCCATACAGCGAGTGAGTGATAGACTTGTCGAACTCGGAGTTCATCTCGTTATCGGTGTCCAGCAGATAGAGCTTCACACGACCGACATTCACGCGCCAGACGTATGCGTGTACATAAAAGTCCATATAGGGCACGTCAATCACCAGCGGATTGCCGTCCTCGTCCAGCTGACGCTCGATGGGTAGCGAACCGAAGTTCTGGGCTTCGTAGTTGGCCACCTGTTGTCCGTCCATTGTCAGGCTCTGGGTGAAGTAGCCGTAGCGATACAGGAAACCGACGGCACACATATCGACGTTAGAGTCGGAAGCCTCCTTCACATAGTCACCGGCCAGCATACCCAGACCGCCACTGTAGATCTTCAGGGCCGAGTGAATGCCATACTCCATGCAGAAATAAGCGACTGACGGACGTTTGGTGTCGGGCTTCACGTCCATGTACTTACGGAACTTTGCGTAAACGTCTTTGATGCGCTTCATCAGTGCCTTGTCCTTCAGGATTTCTCCCTTGCGGTCGAACGTTAGTTGTTCCAATAGCATCACGGGGTTGTGCCTCGTCGTATGATAGAGGTCGGTGTCGATGTCGCGGAACAGGTCGCGTGCCTCGTGGTTCCACACCCACCACATGTTGTGGGCCATTTCGTCCAAACACTTCAATTCCTCAGGCAGCGTAGCCTTCACAGTCAAAATCTTCCACTGCGGTTCGTTTACGTAGTCAGTTTTTATTTTCATATCTTTTTACAGGTTAGTTTTTGGACTACAAATTTACGGATTATTTCCGAAACACAAAAGGATTTAACAATATTTTACATTCTGCGTTGCCGGTCAAAGTTTCGGTATCGAGAGGATGAACCTGCATCCGTCGGTATATGCTGCGTCGAGGGTGATTTCTCCGCCTATTGAACTGGCGAGTCGCTGACTGATAGCCAGACCGAGGCCGATACCTTCCTTGAAATTGTCTGATGCCTTCTCGAAACGGCCGAAAATACGGTCCCTGTCCTTAGGATTGATACCTACACCGGTGTCCTCCACAACCAAACGTATCTGACGGACGCCCTTGTCATATTCGCAACGCAGTTCGATATGCCCCTTCTCTGTGAATTTCTGGGCATTATCAAAGAGATGCGTCAAGATACGGTTCACGGTAGATGGGTGCGTATGCACCGTGAAGCCGTCGGTTACATCGGTCGTGAATAGAGTCTCTACACCCTCGTGGGTGTCGTCAGCCTTTGAATGCAGCAGTTTGCGGCATAGGTCGTTGATTGCGACATCCGTCATTTCCGAATCAGGACGTCGGCTCTTCTCGCTCTCACTCTTCGAGAGTTCCAACACCTCGTTGACAATGGTGGTGATGAGGTCGACATTATAGGTGATGCTCTCCCGCATGTTTTTCTTCTCCTCTTCACTCAGTTCGATACCCGGCTGGCAAAGCACGCTGGAGAATCCTCCGATGGCATTCAGGGGCGTGCGTATCTCGTGACTCATGTTGTTGATGAATGCCGACTTCATGTGGTTCGACTCCTCGGCTCGTTCAAGGGCAACCTTCAGTTTCTTGTTCTTATCCGAGATGATACGCGTCAGGCGGCGACGTCCCATGATATAGATAATTAGGAAGGCCACACAGATACCGATGATCCAGTTGGTGAGACGGCTCACCGATTTCTTATGTTCCATAGCCTCCTCGCGCGTCCTCATCAGCGACCGCCCCGTAGCCATTTGATTGTAGTGGGCATCCTGGATGAGACTGAACACAGAATCCATTTCGAAAATCTTGTGATTCATGGCCATGATACTGTTGTCAATATCACCGGCATGATGGTAGATTGTTGCAGCTACCAGCGAACTATCGACATAGACACGGCCTTCCTTCAGTTTGTCGATGGCTTTCTGGTAGGCACCGTCGAAGGTGAGACGGGCTATCTCCACCATATTGTCATACTGGTGATTGAATGTCGTGTCGCCTTGCAGTCGCAGTTGCTCATACTCCCGATAGGTATTCTCGAAATCCGCCCGGTAGCCATTGAGAAACTGCACATACAGTTTTATGGCCTTCGAAAGCGAAAGGTTGTCCATGTCCTTCCTCTTCACTGCGAGCTGTTCCGCCTGTGTGGCGTATTCGATAGCCCTGGCGGGTTCCTTGATACAGAGCAACAGGGCCAGGTCGCGCAGGGTAACCATTGTAAACTTGGGGTCGCGGTCGTCCACTTCGTCCAATGCCTGGACGAAATACTCTTCTGCCCTACGGGTGTCGTGCGAGGCGCGATAGATGTTTCCCATCAGGGCCGTGGCGAGGTAGTAATACTCCACGTCCTTGTTCTTCCTGGCGTCGCTATCCAGATACTGAGCCGTCACGATGGCACGGAACAGGTGTTTCTGCTTGATGTCGTAGAAACCCTCGTTGGTTTTCGTCTTATAGTACGACTTCCAGTCATTCGTGCTCTTCAGATACTCCTCGAAGGCATGTGCATGCTGGTAGAAAGCACTGTCGTCCCCCTTGTCATAGAGCATACGGAACTGACGGTACATTTGCGAGGCCTTCTTACTATCCTCTGTCGCCCATGCCCCCTGTGCGACCGTGCACAGCAGGATGAGAAGAACTGATAACGTCTTTTTCATTATTGGAAGGTGAAGTCTGTTTTTTCCACGCTGTAGCCGTAGATGGTCTTGAAGTCATTCTTCATGGAGATGACGGTGTATCCGGCCTCGCGCCATTTCGCCTCACGACGGGCACCCTCTGCGAGGTCGGCATGGTCGCGGGCATCGTCATCAGCCACGAGCATGAAGGTGGCCGTGCGGTAATTCGGGTTGCTCATGCAGTAGTTATGCATGGCACAGTCACCGCTGCTGTTGCCGAACGACAGCACGGGCTGCTTGCCAATTTCCTGACTGATCTGGCGAACCTTGTTGGTCTTCAGATTCTTGATGATCAGGCTGTCGGTGCGCACCAGATACTCGTCCTTGCCCATGGTGTAGTCCACTCCCGCGTTATCGCCTTGTTTGTTGGAGCTGAGACAGACGTCCATGCCAATGACGCGGTTGGGTTCGATGCCTAATGATTCGACCAGGGAGCGGCAGATGAAGCGGTCGGAACCGGACACGACGTAATAGGTGAAACCGTTGTCCTTCAGATAGTCGAAGACCTCCAGCATAGGCTTGTAGAAGCTCTCGGCGTAGGTCATCCCTTTGAATCCGTTAGCCTGCGTGGCGGCATATTTTTTCACGTAGGAGTCGAACTCGGTGAGCGTCATGCCAGCGTATGCCTTGGCGGCAGCATAGGCATGAATCATGTCGAAGTGGTCGGGCAGCGGCGTGCCGTTACGCACGAAGTCGCGGATGTTCTGTGCTGCCTGGCGCACATCAGCGGGAGCCTTGTCCTTGTACGTTGGATCTTCCAAGGCTCTGTATTCCAATAGGTTATATTCAAAGTAGGTAGGATAGAGCTCGCCGATGAACGTGCCGTCCATGTCGAACGTGGCAATGCGGTCCTCCTCCTTGATGTAGTTGCTGGAGTTCGGATTGGTCACGTCCTCGACATACGTCTTCAGCGTCGTCAGTGCCTCACACTGGTTCCACAGGGTGAAATACGCTTTCGGTGTTGGTGTCACCGATTTTTTGTCATCATCCTTGCTGCACGATGTCAGCACGGGTCCCTGTGCTACTACGCACAGCAGGGCGAGAATAAGGAATAAATGCTTTTTCATAATTATTTCGTTATTGTTGTTGTGAAGTCTTTGCGATAGTCGTCATTGATGATTTGGGCGGCATGGCGGCCGTCGAAGCGGGTGGGGGCGATGATGAATTCGGGGACGTTGAAGGACAGGAAACGGTCGCGGTAGAACTGGCGGGGGTTGCGCTGAGGCAGCATGAAGGCCTTGCTGACGCGGCCGTCGGCAGCGATGTGACAGAAATAGGGACGGGTGAAGAGGCCGTCGTCGCGGCGGGAACTGACGACGAGCCAACGGGAATTGGCGGTCCAGTTGTGGAACGATTCCGTGTCGTCGGAGTTGGCCGCGGTCATGGGACGGCTCTCGCCGGTAGTGAGGTCGAGGAGCCAGAGGTCGGCCTCGTGGTGCCAGATGCTGAACTGTCCGTAGTCAGAGAGCGTGTAGCACAGGAACCGGCCGTCGTAGGAGGGTCGGGGGAAGGAAATGGACTTGTGCTGCGCCGCGGCATCGATGATGATCTCAATATGGTCGCCGAAGGTTCCTGTGGCAGGGTCGAAATCGATGCGGCAGAGATTATAGCGGATGGAGTCGAGACCCACTCCCGGCCCCTCCCTATTAAGGGACAGAAATAGAGCGAATGCCCGTCGGCCGAGAAGACGGGGAAAGTCTCGTAGATGGAGTCTTGTTTGAGCAGGGGTGAGAGGATGAGCTCGTTTTTCTCGACATCGTAGACCTCAACGTCGGAGGCTTCATCGAAGACCTCGATGCGGTTGGGGTCGGCACTATGGAAGAGCTGACGCGTGGTGTTGGTGGAATAGGCGATATAGCGGCCCGAGGGATGCCAGTAGGGATAGACGCAAAGACCGAGGGTCTGTGGGGTCTTGGTGTCGTAGGCAGCCATTGACCATTGACCATTGACCATAGACCTTTGACCATTATGTCGTAGCAGGGTGGCACCATGCGGGCCACGGATATGCAGGCTCATGTCAGCGGGGTTGCCGCGGTTGAAGCTGTGGCAGTTGACGCAGCCCTCGAACTGAGTATTGTCGATCAGCGCACGCTCGTCGAACGAGGAGAGGTCGCGTTCGTAGATACCCATCTTGCTCCATACCTCGTAACCCGGCGCTATCAGACGGTAGCAGAGGCCGTAGTCGATGCTGTCGGGACTGACGTAGAGAGCAAAAGGACGGTAGGTGTGCCAACCGTCGTCGTATTTGGCGGAAACGGTGACGGTGAGCGAGTCGCCGCGATTATCGGAGAGTAGCGTGTGCCAGTCGTCAAGGTCGAAATCGACGGCGTCGTCGCCCTGACTGTGCAATTCGTGTCCGTGACGGTCGGTAATGACGGCATCGATGCGCAGGGCCGTCTCGTCGGCCATATTAAAGTTGAGCGGGGCGATATTGACGGGAATGGTGACACCAATGTAGTCGGGGTATATGTCGGGCTGTGCGGCCTCCTGCTTCGCGTCGCTGACGGTTTCT
>CADCDY010000131.1 GCA_902800245.1 uncultured Prevotellaceae bacterium | reverse complement strand
CATAGATATCCGTTATCTTCTGGTAGTAACGACGCTCCGAGGTGCGTATCTCACGGATGCGCTCCAACAATTCCTCAAAGTAATCAGCTCCAAAGGGATCCTTTCCTTTCAGACGCTCATCGTCCATCACGAAACCCTTAATGATATATTCTTTTAAAACCCCACGTGCCCAGATGCGGAACTGGGTGGCCTCGTAACTGTTTACACGGTAGCCAACAGCAATGATGGCATCAAGATTATATAGCAAAACGCCCTGTTCATCCCATTTTTCCGACGGAATTTGAATTTTTCTAATTACATCGGATAAATGGAGTTCACCAGTATCATTGATCTGTTCCAGATGATAGTTAATAGTGGACACATCAACAGCGTAAAGGTCTGACATACGTTTCTGAGAGAGCCATAAATTACCATTATTGAAAACAACAGTCACATTCACTTGCTACGAGCCGACGGCACACCTATCGGCGGTCTCTATGCCGCTGGCGAAGTGACTGGTGGACTGCATGGTGCCAACCGACTTGGTGGAAACGGTGTGGCCGACATCGTGGTCAATGGTCGTCTGGCAGGTCTGGCGGCGAGTAAGAGGTTAGCTCGTTCAGACCACCCCTGACCCCTCCTTGCTCGAACTCACTTGATCCTGACGATATTCAGCGAGTAAGGAGGTACATCCAGCAGAATGCTGCCATTCTCGGGTGAGAGCAGTTGCTCCACAGGATGGATGGCAGTGGGTGTATCGAGCGTGTTCTCTTCCATACCGTCGTTGGCTGCCAAACGAACTACACGGGCGCTTGCCGGCTTAAAGTTCTTCAGATTAAGTCGGGCGGTGGTTGCTGCATCACTGGTATTAGCGACTTTCACGATGAGTTCTCCGCTGGCATCGTCGATGGTAGCTGAAGAGAAGATGCCCTTCGTGTCGTCGTGCTTCAGTACGGTGTCGAAGACAAGTTCGTTGTCAAGCCATGCTTTCACGCTGTCGCCATTCACCTGCAGGGTCACGTCGTACCAACGGCCCGCTTCAATACGTCCGCGCTTACTGTCGGCCAGCAGCTTTCCGCCATTGCTAATCTGTTCGATAGCGTGCTGGGAGTTGGTCCATCCACCGAAGTTCACCCAACAGTAGTTCTTTTCATCCACATAGTTGAAGATGATGATAAAGCCCTCGGCGCCCTCGTCTTTACGGGCACGGAACTTACAACTGTAGTGGTCGCCGTCGATGACATCCTTCTCTATGCAGAGCGTAGCATCCTTATGGCCAGTCTGGCGCACGCTGTTGCCTTCCTTCTGCCAGTCGCCATAGACGTAATCCACATCCTTATCGGTCTCAAACGTGGCACGTGTGTTCCATGTTCCGAATCCCACACGGCTCTGCTTCGGTGTCAGGGGCTTGCAAACCTTGCCTTTATAAGGGTCGGTCTGTTCCACCTTCACCACCTGAGTGCCAAGATGCTGCGGCATGAGCTGCTGCACGTAGTAACTGGGGGTACCCATGACACGGCTGCTGCTGAAACGGATCATATCGGGACGCCAGCGGGCATCGTTCTCGTTGACGAAGATGGGGGCATACGAGGCAAGTTCCACCACGTCAGAGTTGTTCTCCATGCCCATCATATAAACGGCTTCACCCAAAGCGGCATTCATGTTACCCAGTTTGCCGTAGCCGTTGGTCACTGCATATTCACCCACATAAACCTTTGGGCCTTGGCGGTCGTAGCTGTCGTACTTGTGGAATGCCGCGGCAAACCAGTCAGGTGAGCGGTAGTAGTGCTCGTCAAGCAGGTCAACGGACAGTTTGCTATTCCACTTGGGGTTGTCGTCGCCCCATGCCACCACGTTGCCGATGATCTTCATCTCGGGATATTTAGAGCGGATGGCCTTGTAGAACTGTTCGTAGCGCTCGTAGTAGTGGTCACTCTGCTGACGAGGGTCCGGCTGGTTGTTTTCGTTACCTATCTCCAAATATTCTATTCCGAAAGGCTCCGGATGTCCGTTCCTGGCACGCATAGCACCGTATTTCGATGTGACGGGACCGTTAGCATACTCCAAGGCATTCATGCACTCGTCGATCCACGGCTGGATGCTGTCATAAGGAGTCATGCCCCCATGCCATATTCCCACATTCACCACATAAAGCGGCTTGGCCCCTAAGTCCTCGGCCAACTGCAGGTATTCATGGTAACCCAGTCCGTCGGAAGTGCGATAGCCCCAGTTCACGTTCCAGTGCCCCTCACGCTCCTCAATCGGACCGATGGTACGTTCCCAGCGGAAAGCATTGTCTGGACTCTCCTGCCCCTCCACGAAACAACCTCCGGGGAAACGCATGAATTTCGGGTGCAGCTGCCACAGCATGTTAGCCAGATCGGGACGCATGCCGTTCTCATGGTTCTTGAAGGTGGGCGGGAAAAGGCTCACCATGTCTATCTGCACCTGCCCCACGCCGTCGAACACCAGTGCAAACTGCGCCTGCGGATCGTTGTCGTTGGCGGTGAGGGTGGCTTCGTACTTCGTCCAGCCCTGGGCCTTAACAGCAGGGAATTGGCTGACCACGGTCTCAGCATAGAGTTGTGAGCCGTCCTTCGAGCAGAGCGTGGCTTTCACGGTGCCTTGGTATTTCAGAGTCTTTGCCCAGAACGACAGACGATAACAGCGTCCCCGTACGGCATTGATACCCCAAAAGCCCTCGTTTACCAGACAGACGGGCATCGTGGGCGAAGCCTTGATGTCGAGTGCCAGGGCGTTGTGCTGCACACTGTTAAGCAGTGGTGTCTTTTTCGTGGGTTGTATGAGTCTTGCCGTGAGTTGCGACGGGGCTGCTGCATAGGTTGACCATCCCTGCATATCGGCTGGTGCACCATAGCGAGGTCCGTCCTCAAACGAACGGTTACGTATCAGTTCGGCATAGATACCGCCGTCGGCTGCGTGGTTGATGTCTTCATAGAAGATGCCATAGAGCATCGGACTCACCTTCGGTCCGCGCTGCTGAGCGTCGATATCGATAGTCACTTGAGCCTGGACTGCTGCATAGAGCGCACAACCGGCCATGAGAAGAATGTTTTTGTAAGTCATATTTCCTAAACTTATTTAATAATTGCTGCAAATTTAGCGAATTTACATTAAAATGAAGTACTTTTGCCAAAAGTTTTAATATGTTTTTGAAATTCATGAAAAAAGTTGTATTTGCTTCAATGGTGTTGTGCGCATGGATAGGTGCTATGGCACAGACAGAGAAAACGAGAGGGTTTGACGACCTATATCATTACATTGAAAACCTTGACGTGTTTGAATATGGACAGGAAGAATCGCGTGCCTATTACATCCCGGGACATCACGTTCTGCTCAACGGCAAGTGGAAGTTCTTTTACGGCAATACACCTCAGGAGATACCGAACAACTTCTTCGAGGAGAAATTCTCAGATGCCAAGTGGGGCACCATCGATGTGCCTTCAAACTGGGAGATGAGGGGTTATGGCGACCCACTATTCCGCAACGTGTCGGCGCCATTCAAGGCCGACCCGCCCAAGACACCACGCGACTACAACCCAACAGGCGCCTACCGCACCACCTTCACTATTCCCTCCGACTGGAATGGAGAGGAGATCTTTTTGCGTTTTGAGAAGGTGGCATCGGCATCGTTCCTGTGGATCAACGGTCAGGAAGTGGGCTACAACGAGGGAGCTCAGGAGCCTGCCGAGTACAATATTACAAAGTATCTGAAGAAAGGCCGTAACACGCTGGCCATGAAGGTCATCAAATACAGCGACGGCTTTTATCTCGAGGGTCAGGACTACTGGCGCCTGGCAGGTATCTTCGACGATGTTTATCTCTATGCCACGCCCAAGACCCGCCTGTTCGACTGGTATGTGACCACCGATCTGGACAAGGATTACCGAGATGCCGACCTGAACATCGAGGTAAGCGTCAGAAGCTATGACAAGCAGCCAATTACGACTCCCCTTAAGGTGCAGGCCGTGCTGACCAATGCCGACGGCAGGGAGGTGGCGCGATTGGAGAGTGGTTCAGGGTCAATGGTTAATGGTCAATGGTCAATGGATAATGGTCAATGGTCATTGACGCTGAACATGAGCAAGCATATCAGCAACCCCTTGAAATGGACGGCAGAGACACCGAATCTGTATAACCTCAAGATGTACCTCGTGGATGCTGCCACCGGCAAGCGGCTATCAGAAAACACGCCTGAGGATGCCCGTCAGGATGTGGGCTTCAAGGAGACTGAGATGCGCAACAACGTGTTCTATCTCAACGGTAAGCCGCTGAAGGTGAATGCCCAGTGTTCACATATGCAGGATCCCGACAACGGCCATGCCGTGAACGACGAACTGGTCAAGAAGGATATGACCATCCTGAAGCAGTTTGGCTTCAACGGTGTGCGCACCAGCCACTATCCCCCCGTACCGCGCTATCTGGAATATGCCGCCCGCTATGGACTGTACATCATCGACGAGGCAGGCGTAGAGGCACATGCCACCGAATGGGTTTCTGGCGACAAACGATTTATACCAATGTATCGTGAACGTGTGCGCCGCATGGTGCTGCGTGACAGAAACCAGCCTGCGGTACTCTTCTGGAGCGCTGGCAACGAGAGCGGCGAGGGTCCTAACATCGGCGAGGTGATTGCCGAAGGGCGCAAATACGACCACACCCGCTGGTGGATGTACGGTGGCAATGCCTACAGTCATCCCGCAGAGGATATCATCGGTCCACGCTACCCTACTGCCCTGGCTCTTGACCTCAGGGTGGGAAAACACGGTGACGGTGACGTGCGCCCGTCGTTCATGGATGAGTATATATCGGTAGCCGGCAACAGCGGCGGTATGTTCGACGAGATGTGGCGCGCCGTCTATACCCATGAGCGCTGCATCGGCGGTGCCGTATGGGACTTCGTGTCGCCTGGACTTACCCAGCCTGCACGCAGGCTCAAGGACAAATCAGGCCACGATGTCATGGCGCATATCATGGGCAATGCCAAATTAGTGGCCGACAGCCGTAACCGAAAAAATCATGTGATTGACCTGAGCGGCCACGATGAGTGGGTGGAGGTGTATCGAGATGACTGTCTGGAACTGACCGGCAACACCCTGAACGTCCATTTCGATGTCTATCCCCGCAAGCTCATCAGTTCCTGCGGCTCATTCGTGACCAAGGGTGAATGGCAGTTCGGCGTTCAGCAGAACGGTAAGGAGCAGCTGGTGTTCTACATCAACACCGACAAGGCACCAGCCTCAGAAGGCGAGCCCAAGGCATTCCCCTTCGGTAGAAGACCTGCGGCCACCAACCACAAGTACGAACTATCGGCACCACTGCCCGCCGACTGGGAGAACAAATGGCACCATGTGGAAGTCTGCTACGACGGTAAGAAGATGACAGTAAGCATCGACAAGACAGAGGTGGCACAGATGGAGGCTCAGGGCAACATCATCAACGCCCCGTTCCCTGTAAACATCGGCCGCAATGAACAGACCCATGGACAGGACACCCATGTGTATATCTGCGATGCGCTGATGGATAATGTCGTCATTGCCGACAATTCGGGCCAGTTGTTGAATCTCGACTTCGAGACAGAGCAACAAGAAGGCTCCTATTTCAGCTACGGCATCGGCGCCCGCACCTACGGTACGATATGGCCCGACAGAACCGTACAGCCGGAAATCTATCAGATGAAGAAATCGGCCCAGCCCGTATCATGCCGGTTGCTGAGTGCCGACAATGGTACGGTAGAGATCTGGAACAGGAACCATTTCCTCAACACCTCTTATTACAATATGACATGGGAACTCTACGAGGACGGCGTGTGCCTGCAGCAGGGCACGATCACTCCTGATGTGGAGCCGCTCAGCAAGAAAATCATCACCCTACCCTACAGCCGTCCGGCCATCAAGCCGGGCTGCGAATACCGACTGACGATAACCAGCGCGCTGAAGGCCGACGAACTATGGGCGCAGAAGGGGCACGTGGCTGCGTGGGACCAGTTGGAACTGCCTTGGCAACAGTTGGCCACACCGTCTGACAAAACCGTTGGGAAGGCTGTG
>CADCDY010000130.1 GCA_902800245.1 uncultured Prevotellaceae bacterium | reverse complement strand
CCTGCGTTTAGGCGACGGTCGCCGTTTCCGTCTGGAGTTCGATTGCAAACATTGTCAGATGAATGTCTATGCCGAGGATTAGGATTTACATATTGCTTACGCTGGTGGCCCTGCTGCTGACGGGGTGCTACAACCACGGACAGCGCACGCCGGACGCCTGGGACCTCACCGAGCAACAGCTCGACTCCATCTCGTTCTCCACGACGCATCACTACACCCAGAACTATAATTTCGTGGTGACGACCGGCAGTCTGCCGCTGGCCGACAACCTGCCCGATATGGCCTTCGACACCATGTTCGTCGTACGTGGCGAACGCATCGTCGTGGCAGAGATCACCACTGTGCCTACCGACACCATCGACTCCGTATGGGTCAAGGTGGCGCGCGACCAGGTGACGCAGGGATGGATTCGCGAGAGTGAGTTGCTCAAGGGCGTGTCGCCCGACGACCCCATCTCACAGTTCATCGACCTCTTCTCCAACACCCACCTGCTCATCTTCCTCGCCTTGTGCGTCATCGTGCTGGCCTTCTATGCCATGCGCCGACTATTGCGACGCCGTGCCTACATCGTTCATTTCAACGATATCGACTCGTTCTACCCCACGGCCCTGTGCCTCCTAGTGGCAGCCTCGGCCACGCTCTATGCCTCCATACAGATGTTTGGTGCCGAGTCGTGGCGACATTTCTACTACCACCCCTCGCTCAATCCCTTTGCCCTGCCCATCCATCTCGGCATTTTCGTGGCGTCAGTGTGGGCACTCATCATCGTGGGCCTTGCCACCATCGACGACGTGTTCCACCAGCTGCCGGCCACCGATGCCGTGCTCTACCTGGCAGGACTCTCGGCAGTATGTGCTGTCGATTACGTTGTATTCAGTATCTTTACGCTTTACTACGTCGGCTACGCCTTGTTCGTAGCCTACGTCGTCTTCGCCATCACTCGCGCCAGAGCCACGTTGCGAGGGCGTTAATCCAACGGATGGAAATGTGGAACCAGCGGTATGCGCTGACCTCCTTGCCGCCGAATTTCAGGATGAATTCGCGGTGGGGATTCTTGCGGTAGGGCAGTCCGACATCCATAAACCTTATATGCTCCCATCCCTCGGCGTGCGCATCGCGGATGGTGTGCCAATAGGTCACCGCATTCGGGTGCAGCGGCGCATAGCTCTTACGTCTCGCCGCACTATACCATAGGTAGGCGTCCTTTCCCGAATACACCAGCACCGAACATCCGATGACCTTCTGCTTGTATTTCGACACAAACAATTTCGCGTGTCCGCTGTCCATCAGTCCGCGAAACAGCTGGTCGGCGGGAATAAACCGGCGCGGCTTCAGCCAGTGATGGTGGTGCATCAGTTTCGAAAACTGCCGAAACTCCTCGTCCGTCTCCACCGCCTTCGTATAGATGCCGCGTCTGGTGGCGGCATCGATGCGCTTCAGCAGTCTTGGCGCGATGCGCTCCTCCGGTGTCCGCGAGTGCAGCGAGTTGTGCACCTTCATCCATTTCACGGGGAAGAATTCCGCCTTGCGCAGCGTACGGTATCCGAACATCTTTTCGCTGAGGTTGCTGATCTCGAAATACAACACCTTGTTGTTCAGCCGTTTCTTCACCGCCTTCAGCATCGCGGCAAACAGCACGTCCTTGCGGCTCGCCGCAGCTGCCGGTGTGTCGTCCGCGCTGCCCTCAGTCGCGTATTCACCTTCGCCTAACACGCGCGCGTGCATATATATATAAGGTGGCAGCCACGACCGGCGCGTCCGCACCGTCACCAGCATGTGCGCCACGACGTGTTTCTCCGCCGTCGAACCGTCCGGCGCAGCATCGTCGAAGGCCACAACCATCAGCGGCCGTTGCCGCGGTGTCGCCTCCAGCACAGTCATCAGTTCCGTGCTATGGAAGAAATCCTCGCACGTCATCTCCGGCACCTCTGCCGCCTTCTTGTATATCTTTACCGTCACCATATCTCCTGCGCAAAGGTACGAATAAGTGAGCAAAGAACCAAAGAAAAATCCATTTTTCTTTGTTCTTTCGAACGGAAGTACCTTCTCGCAAAGCGAAAAGGTACGAATAAAAAAAGAACCCACCAAACGATGAGCCCGTTTTTTCTGTTTCCCTTAAGCGCGAGCTTAATTTTCTCCTTGCCTAATAGCACTTTTAACTTGCGCCATGTTGCTGCGCGAGACGGGGAGCGATTCGTGGCAGTGCTTGATGAGCAGTTGGGTGGAGCCGGAATGTGAAGTGATTTGTTCTACCTGACCAAGGTTGACCAAGAAGGCACGATGGCAGCGGACAACCATCGGATAGTCGTGCAGCGTTTCATCCATCTGTTTCATCGTGGCGCGAAGCATGTCGGTACGCACCTGACCGTCGCGCAGATGGCTCACCTTGACGTAGTTGCCCACGGCCTCAATATATAATAGGTGGGAAATCTGGAGTGTCACCGATTCGTTGGTCGTGCCGGTGAGGGTGAGCTCCTGGCTTGGGGCGACGGTAGATTCTGGTGCCTGCTGGAGAGGCTCCTCACTCGGCTTCTCCGATTGTATCTCCTTCAATTGCTCGTTCAGCAGCCGAGTCTCTTCCAGTTCCATCGCCAGATACTTGCTGCGGAACTTGAAGCGCCAGTAGAGTCCGATGGCGAAGGAGCAGAAGGCGATGATGGCGAGGGTCTCAAGGAAATTGACGACAGACAACTGATTACCCTCCACACGGTCGCTCAGCACGAAGTGGCGGTAGAGGCAGATGCCCAGAGCCACGAGTGGCGTGTTGATAAACTGAAACCAGAGGTTGCGACGAATGATGTATTCGGCACCCTTCTTGAACGACCTCGGCATCTTGACGACGTACTTCAGGATGATGTCCGTCAGCATACAAATGGAGAAACCTATTACTCCCAAAGCTACCAAATGCACATAGGCCTGCCACTGCCACGCATCCAATCCGAAGGGCTTGAACACGGCCAGCGCCACCACTATAAACGTGGTACTGATAATCCTCGTCGTTATCGTTTCTAATCGTCCTTGTTTCATTTCAAACCGCAAAGGTAGTATATTTCCATTAAACAGCCAAACCATTCATCACATTTCTGCATATTATCCCACCATTTATCACATTTCCGTGCTGTTTATCCCAGAAATTTGGAGGGATTAACATTACACCGTAACTTTGCAAACAAGTTTGCGAGAACGGGCGTCGCCTCGGCAATTCGAACGAGTTCGATTGCACTCGGCTTGCACCGTCCTTGCAGTGCGAAAACCGCGAGAAACTTTTAAAAGAAATATGATTATGAAGACAAAAACGATTATCGGAATTGTGTTGATTGTGGCTGGTGCATGGAAACTGGCCAACATGTGGGGAATCATTGAGAACGACTGGCTGTGGCGCCAGCCTTGGACGGCATACGTTGCCCCAGTTCTATTATTGTACGTGGGCGCGACGACCATCGTTGACAGCTACCGTCGCGACCCCGACCAATGGCTACAGCGCCCGCTGCCCATCGGCGAGGACGGCAAGCGCATCTGTTGCTCAGTTAACTATGGCGGCGACGAGTATGTCTATCGCGGCGAGACGTTCCACGGTGCTCGCCTCGATGCCTTCTGTGGCGGTATCCGCATGGACCTGCGCGAGGCCGTCATCACTGAGGACGAGGAGATAGACATCCACACCTTCTGTGGCGGCATCGAGCTCTTTGTGCCCACCCATGTCAACGTCATCATTAAAAGCCGCAGCTTCATCGGTGGGGTAGGCAACCATACCACACATACCGCCGACCCGAAAGCCCCCACCATCCACATCGTCGCCAGCAATTTCTTTGGCGGTGTGGACGTCAAGAATTAAATTTTTTAGATAGTCGTGTAGTTTTTAGGCTGCACCTTGCGTCTAACGAGCAGAGTGTTAAACAATAAACTTATTACAATTATGATTAAGATGTTTGCAATGATGAAAAAAGTGATTATCGCCGTGGCAATGCTACTTTATAGCCTGTTTAGCACGGCACAGAGTTTGAGTTCTAACATGGACCCGAGTGTGAAACCTGGTGATGACTTCTGGCAGTACGCCGTAGGCGGATGGCTGAAGACCAACCCGCTGGATGCGCAGCACCCTGAGAACGGGGCGTTCACCGAGTTGTATGAACTGAACAACGACCGCATCAACAAGCTCATCATGGCATACGCCGAGAAGAAGGAACTGCCGCAGGGTTCCGACGGACAGAAAATTGGTGCACTCTACCGTCTCTACATGGACAGCGTCAGCCGTAACAAGATGGGCTACGAGCCGATTATGCCTTACCTGAAGCAGGTGCGTGAGGTGCAGACTCGCGACGAGGCGTTGAAGTTGATGTACGCCTTCGATGCCAAGGGATTTAATACTGCTCCCTTCGGCCTCAGTCTGAGCCTGAATCCTTTCAATTCGTCGGAGTATATGATGTTTGCAGGACATGGCGGTGCCTCGCTGCCCAAGGAGTACTACGACCAGCCCAACGAGCAGCAGCAGGCCACCGTTGCCGCCATCAAGAGCCTGAACAAGGACTATCTGAAGATGGTGGGCTACAGCGATGCCGCCGCCGAGCAGAAGATGCAGGCCGCATGGGCCATAGAATATAGAATAGGTATGAAGACGCTCGATCAGGTGGCCCGCCGCGATCCGATGGCCACGAACCACCCGATGCCGTGGGAGCAGCTGCTCAACGACTTCAAAGGCATCGACTATGTGGCCTATCGTGATGCCTTGGGCTTGCCGAAGGACATTGACGTGGTGAATGTCGGTCAGATCGACGCGCTGCACGAGGTAGAGAAAGTGCTTGCTGAGACGAGTGTCGAGGACTTGAAGTCGTATATGGAACTGCATGTCATCAACGCCTACGCAAGTTTCCTGAGCGATGCCTTCACCGACCGTGCCTTCGAGGCCTCGAAGGTCATCAGCGGCGTGCAGGAGCAGCAGCCCCGATGGAAGCGTGCCGTCGGCACCATCAGCGAAAGTCTGGGCGAGACCATCGGCAAGCTCTATGTCAAAGAATACTTCCCTGAGACCAGTAAGCAGCGCGTCTACCGCCTGGTGAAGGACCTGCAGCAGGCCTTCGAGGACCGTCTGAAAGAGAACACCTGGATGAGCGACTCCACCAAGGCCAAGGCACTGGAGAAGCTCCGTGCCATGTACATCAACGTGGGCTATCCCGACAAGTGGCAGGACATGGAGAAGTTCATCGACATCCGCGAGACGGAGAACCTCGTCGAGAACTTCATCCGCATCAGTCAGGAGTCGCGTCAGGCCCAACTGCGCAAATACTGGCACCAGCCCGTCGACAAGACTATGATGCCCTTCACGCCGCAGACGGTGAACGCTGGCTACATGCCGCTGTTCAACAGCATCAATTTCCCTGCCGCCATCCTGCAGCCGCCGTTCTTCGACCCAGAGGCCGACTACGTCTCGAACTACGGTGCCATTGGTGCCGTCATCGGTCACGAGATGACCCACGGCTTCGATGACCAGGGCTGTCAGTTCGATAAGGACGGAAACCTGAAGAACTGGTGGACGGCTGACGATAAGGCCCGTTATAACGAGCGCACTAAGGTGATTGCCGACTGGTTCTCGGAGCAGGAGGCCGTGCCCGGACTGAAAGTGAACGGCCAGAAGACCCTTGGCGAGAACGTCAGCGACAATGGCGGTCTGAAGATTGCCTATCGTGCCTTTGAAAACCGCATGAAGCAGGAACCCCTCAGCACTGTCGACGGTTTCACCCCTGCCCAGCGCTTCTATCTGGCCTACGCCCGTGTCTGGGCCTGCAACAGCACCCCTGAGTACACTGCCATGTTGGTCAACAGCGACGTTCACTCACCCGCTCGCCTGCGTGTGATGGCCGCCTTGCCAATGATTGACACCTGGTACGAAGCCTTCGGCATCAAGTCTGACGCCAAGATGTTCATCCCCATGGAGAAGCGAGCATTAGTGTGGTAAGTGTCATTCGTCACAGATCTACCGTTTATCACACCATTCGTCACAAACCCCTGCATAATATCCCACTTATGCAGGGGTTTCTGCAACTATCTGTAATTTTGCAGCGTCATATACGACAAA
>CADCDY010000129.1 GCA_902800245.1 uncultured Prevotellaceae bacterium | reverse complement strand
GATGCCGTGATATAGATGGTGGCGCCTTCGCTGTTGTTGTTCGAACGCGCCAGCTTGGTGATGGCATTGGCCTCGGCATGCAACACGTAGGGCTTCGTCACGTTGTTCTCATCCTCGCAGACATTCTCGAATCCGCTGGGCGTGCCGTTATAGCCGTCGCTGATAATCATGCCGTCCTTCACCACCAACGCGCCTACCTGGCGACGCTGGCAGTAGCTGTTCTGTGCCCAGATGCGGGCCATCTCCAGATAGCGCAGGTCAAACTTCAGTTGCTTTTCCTTATTCATATTACCTCTTACATCTTCCATCTTACTTCTTCCCTCTTTTTATTCCGTTGCGCTTGAGCAAGGCGTCAATCGTGGGCTCGCTGCCCTTGAAGTTCTTGTATAGCGTCATGGGATGCTCGGTGCCTCCCTTGCTCAGTATCTCGTCGCGGAATCGCTGGGCTATCTCCTGATTGAAGATGCCGTGTTTCTTGAATACAGCAAAGGCATCGGCATCCAGCACCTCAGCCCATTTATAGCTGTAGTATCCAGCCGCATAGCCACCCGCCATGATGTGCGAGAACTGCACTGTCATACACGTGTCGGGCAGTTGTTCGCCAAGGATAGCTTTCTTCCAGGCCTTCTTCTCGAAGGGGATGATGTCGTCCGTGAATTCGTCCTTCTTCGTATAGTATGCCATATCCAGCAGCCCGAACGATACCTGCCGCAGACAGGCCGTTGCCGCCATAAAATTACGGCTCTTGACGATACGGTTGATGAGCTCGTCGGGCAATGGTTCACCCGTCTGATAGTGGAAGGCGAAGGTCCGCAAAAAGTCCTTCTCGATGGCGAAATTCTCCATAAACTGCGACGGCAATTCCACGAAGTCCCACCAGACGTTCGTGCCGCTGAGGCTCTCGAAGCGCGTATTGGCAAACATGCCGTGCAGCGAGTGGCCAAACTCATGCAGGAAGGTTTCTACCTCGCCCAATGTCAGCAGGGCAGGCTTGTCCTCCGTAGGTTTCGTCAGGTTCATCACCACCGAGACGTGCGGACGGACGTTTTCACCTTTTCGGTCGATATACTGTCCCTGATACTCCGTCATCCACGCACCGCCTTGCTTGCCTTTGCGAGGATGGAAGTCGGCATAGAAGACTGCGAGGAATGAACCGTCCTTGTCGAACACCTCGTAGGCCTTGACGTCAGGATGATAGACGGGGATGTCCTTGTTCTCCTTGAACGTGATGCCATACAACTTATTGGCCAGTCCGAAGACGCCACCTATCACTTTCGATAGTTCGAAATAAGGACGCAGCATCTCGGCATCGATGTTGTATTTCTTCATCTGCAGCTTGTGCGAGTAGAACCCTGAGTCCCAAGGCATCATCTTAGAGGTGAGAGGTGAGGGGTGAGAGGTGAGAGATTTGTTAAATAACTCCTTCAGTTCGTCGCGCTCCTTGACGGCTGTGGGCTTATAGGCGTCGATGAGGTCGTTCAACAGCCGATAGACGCTGCGCGTGTTTGAGGCCATGCGGCGCTTCAACACGTAGTCGGCATAGGTCTTATAGCCTAACAGTTGGGCTATCTCGCGGCGCAGATTGACGAGTCGCTTACAGATTTCGAGGTTATTTTCGCTGTTGTCGTGCGTACAAATGGTGTTACGCGCCATATACAGCTGCTTGCGCAACTCCCTTTGTGTCGAGTAGGTCATAAAGGGCGAGAACGAGGGATAGTCCAGCGTAAACGTCCAGCCCTGCTTGCCCTGCTCCTTAGCTGTGAGTGCTGCGGCTTCGCGGGCTGTCTCGGGCAGTCCGTCGAGTTGTGCCTCGTCGGTAATGTCGAGCGTAAAGGCTTTCTGTTCCTTCAGCAGGTTCTGCGAGAATTGCAACGACAACATCGAGGCCTCTTCCGTCAACTGGCGCAGACGCTCCTTGCCGGCTTCGTCGAGCAAGGCACCTGAGCGTACAAACCCGTCGTAGCAGTTGTCGAGCAGCATCTTTTCCTCCGCCGTCAGCTTGCGATGATGCAGGTGGACGTAACGGATGCGCTCAAACAACCGCGGGTTCAGCCTGACGTCGTTGGCATGTTGTGTCAGTATGGGCTGCATCTTCTGAGCCAACGCATCCATCTCGTCGTTCGTCTCGGCACTCAGCAGGTTAAAGAACACCGTCGACACGCGCGACAGCAAGTCGTAGTAGCCCTCGTCCTCTTCCGTATTGATGATGGTATTCTCGAACGTTGGCTTCTCCGGATTGTTGATGGTTTTCTCTATTTGCTCGTTGTCGCGACGGATGCCCTCCATGAAGGCCTCCTCGAAATGTTCCAGACGGATGCGGTCAAAAGGCACCGCATCATGCGGCGTCCCGTATGGTTCAAAAAACGGGTTTATAATTTTACTCATACTAATGCTTTCTCTATTTGACGTGCAAAGGTAGTGCAAATCAAGGAAAAACCGTTCAACGCGCGTTATCTTATAATAATCTTTAACGCTTTTGTTGCGTTATTTCTTCGCGTACCAGTCTCTCAGCACGTAGAAAGCCTTCTTTTTCTCACCTTTGTCGCTCACCAGACCTTTGCGGTTGTAGTAGTCCTGCACGCCAGGTAATACACGGCGCGGCGAACGGAAATCCTTCAGAATCCAGGGCGTCGTGCCGGCCAGTCCCTCTATCTTGTCAATCATGGCAATGTTCTCGACATAGAGGTTCTCCTGGAATTCCTCCGTCCAACGCTGGTTCTTCTCTCCGTGCAAACCATAGCGGGCGCCACCGCCGAACTCGCTGATAATGACAGGTTTATCGTAGGGAATTTCCCACCGCATCTTCGGAGCGTCGTTCACGTCGCGATACCAGCCGATATACTGATTGAAGCAGACAACATCGACGTATTGGTTCATGTTGTCGTTCAGGCGGTTGACGTAGTTCGAGGCACCCGTCACCTCCATAGCCATCGAGATGAGGCGGCTGTCGTCCAGCGTGCGGGCATATTTGGCCAGATTGCCGAGGAAGGTGTCGCGCTCCTTGGAGTGTGGCGTCTCGTTGGCAATAGACCATATAATGATGTTGGCGCGGTTGTGGTCGCGTCGAATCATGTCCGTCAGTTGCTGGCGGGCATTGTCGTAGGTCTTCGGGTTACGCCAGGCAATCGTCCAATAGACGGGAATTTCCGACCACACCAATATACCCATGCGTTCGGCCTCGCGCACCATTTCCTCGTGGTGCGGATAGTGAGCCAGACGAACGAAGTTGCAGCCCAGTTCCTTGGCCCATCCCAGCAGCGTGCGGGCATCCTCCACGCTATTGGCACGACCTCCGCCATTGGGTTTCTCGTTGTGGATGGAGATACCCTTTAGGAAGATGGGCTTGCCGTTCAGCAGAATCTCTTTGCCGCGCGTCTCAATGGTGCGGAAACCGATGGAGTCGGTGATGGTGGAGGCGACCAAATCGCCTCCCACACTGATGTCTACGCGATAGCGTTTGGGGGTCTCCGGGCTCCAAAGCTGTAGCCTTGACGGCTTAACTTTTAGCGTCCCGCTGACCTTGCCCTCGCTGTCGGTGGTGAGCTGTTGTTCCAGTTTCAGTTCGGGGATGTAAACCACGACTTTATGGCCGGCCTCCTGCTTGTTCAGCTGGGCCGTAAAACTGAGTTCGCACGACTTTTTTTTAGAGGTGAGAGGTGAGGGGTGAGAGGTGAGAGCCGTGGGGGCAATGCGCAGGCTGTAGTCCTCGATGTAGGTCTTGGGCATCTTCACCAGCAGCACGTCGCGGGTGATGCCGCCGTAGTTCCACCAGTCGAAAATCAGCGTCGGCACGTCTTCAGCGTGGCGTTTGTTGTCAACCTTCACGATGACCGTGTTCTCACCCTTCACCAACAGGTCGCTGACGTCCATATTGAAAGGTGTGAAGCCTCCCACGTGATGACCGGCTTCCTTGCCGTTCACCCACACGCGGCAGTCGTAGTTCGCGGCACCGAAATAGAGTAGGGTGGTGTAGTCATCCATCGGCACAGCCTGGAAACTGGTCTTAAACCACACGGTACCCTCGTAGAAAAACAGCCGCTCGTCCTGCGTGTTCCAGTCGGAAGGAATATGCATCGTCGGCGACTTGTCGAAGTCGTACTCCACGAGATCCTCCGGCCGCTGGGGCTTGGCATTACGGAAGAATCCCCACGGCGTGGGATTCATGCGGTAGTCGTAGTAGCCCTCCTCCTGCACGTCAACAATGTAGTTCCACTCGCCGTTCAGCGTCGTGTGCTCGTAGGCCTTGATGTTGTTTACCAACGGGACGTTCGTTGCCTTGACGCCCACCACCGCTACTACCGTCAACAGCAGCGCGGCAAAGATTTTGTGCTTCATATTCATCGTTATTTTTGTTTCTGTTGGCAAAGTTACGAAAAGTTACGTAAAAACAAAAGAAAAGCCAAACATAAATATCATTTTTTAGGGATTTCCCCTCCCAAGAGTAGGGTTTCCCCCTTTGCCGGTTTCCGGTTTTGCAGTAATTTTGCCAACAAAATATATAAATTACCCAATCAAAACCGTATGATGATGAAGGCGAAAACGCTCATAGGAACCTTATGCTGCCTGTTCTGCTACACGGCTGCAATGGCGCAACACTCGCAGCAAATGGTATATGTGGGACCGGACAAAAACAACCAGAAAGTAATCGATAGGTACAACCGCTGCCATTACCGTATCTCGCTGGCACAGGTGCTCTTGAATGGCAACAACAAATCGAAGGACTTTACTGCCATCTTCGGCGTCAAGACCAATTCGCTGATGTCGAACGACGACATCGAAATAAACTTCCTGAAGAAGTGGGTCGCCAATCCCATCTACAACGACAAGGAGGACCGCGTGTACTTCGTGGAAATCAAAAACAAAACCTCCGACACCATTTATATCGACCGGAGCCGTTGTTTCAGAATGGATAGCGACGGCAGCCGGTACTGTTACTACGACTCCCTCAAACGCCAGGACGCGAATTCCACGAAAAGAATGCTTGCCATTCCGCCTCGTGCCAAGCGCAATCTGACGGATTATCGTTGGGTGAAACATAAAGAAGGCAATTACGTCGAAATCGTTGAATATCCTGAGGAGTTCCTGTGGAATCTGGATGCTGCGGGAATGTATGAGGGCTATATATGCCATGACGACGTCAAAACCTTTACTGAGGAAAATTCGCCCTACTACCGCACGTTCCTCATCGCCTACTCAAAACGGCCTGATTTCGCCACCTATTCCATTGCCACAATCAATTTCTACATACGCGAAATCATTG
Source organism: uncultured Prevotellaceae bacterium (assembly GCA_902800245.1). GTDB lineage: Bacteria > Bacteroidota > Bacteroidia > Bacteroidales > Bacteroidaceae > Prevotella. The sequence continues at coordinate 864 of CADCDY010000129.1, read as the reverse complement.
GCTGGCGTTACGCTGAGGTAATCAAAGACGACATAATGAACCTCACCCGGTATCGTCTGACAGGAGAATACAAATACAGCATCACCAGCTGGATGTCGTTGTATTGAGTCAAATAAAAAAACGAGCCCACCAAACGGTGAGCTCGTTTTCTTTTGTAGTCGCTCGTTAAAGCGAGAGTGGTCCGTGACCCATGCAGCTGGTGGTCGTGATGGCCGTCAGAAAGGCCGTGAGTGCGGCTACTACAACCTTCACCGCAATCTCAATAAAACGCTTCTTCATAAGCTCTTACCTCTTACATCTTACCTCTTACATCAGACATCGTTAGTTCTGGTCTGCGCCGCTTTCGCCGCCGCCGTTGTCACCACCGCCGGAGTTGCCACCGTTGTCACCGCCGCCATTCGTGGGATTCGAGCCACCGCCGTTCGACCCGCCGGTGTTGTCCTCGGTGGCGTCGAGGCCGGTGAGGCGCTTGACCTCGGCCTTGGTCTTCGAGGTGAACGAGAGCTTGGCGTCGGCGTTCATCTTCTCGATGGTGGTGTTACCGGTGGCCTGCATGATGAGCTTCACGTCGCCCACGGCAAACTGCTGTGTGGCGGGGTTCTGCTGCAGCTCCTCCTCGGTGCGCTGTGCGCCGCGGCCGGCGGAGATCTTCGAGCCCTTCTCCAGCGTCAGTCCGTTGGCTTCGACGGAGGCCTTGAAGATGCCGAGGTCGTCAATCTTCACGGTGTATCCGTCCAGCACGAGGTGCTTGATGCAGTCCACCATGTCGCCGAGGACGCCGATGATGATACCCTTCGAGAAGGCGGTGTTGTGCTGGTGCATGTGGGCGGCGAGCTCCTTGACGCCGATGGTGCCCTTGTACTC
>CADCDY010000128.1 GCA_902800245.1 uncultured Prevotellaceae bacterium | reverse complement strand
CGACCGCTATGTGATTCATGTGGACAAGATGGGTGCGGACAGCGAGATGACCTTGCTGGACGTGTTGAACACCTGCCCTGAGTTCTTGTCCATCAACGGCAAGAAGATAGACCAGAATTATAAGTTGCGTGTCGACAACATCGACCTCGTGATGGATGGAGAAACATTCCTTGCTAACGTGAAGGCTTGTGAGATAGACCGTATCCAAGTGTGCAGCAACACCTCGGTGGCAAAGGCCGTGGGCGGTACGAGGGGTGTGATAGACATCTATTATCGCGATGACGTGAAGACGGACGGCAAGGTGGCCGTGACGGGCAGTACCTACGGCAACGGCATGGCGTATGCCGACGTGGCGAACAAGAGCGAACGGCTCACGGTGCGGGGATATGCGCTGGCGCGCACTTCGTACGGCAAGTCTTATCCCACCGAGGTGTATAAAATGACCGACCGCGGCTTGGCCGAAAACGTGCACCTCAGCCTGGACTGGAAGATGACCCAGAGCGACAGGCTTTTCATCAAGGTCTTTCAGGAGTTCGACAACAGCAAACAGAAGATTTACGACCCCGACTTGCTCGAGGCTCATCCTTACTATAGCCGTTATGTAGGCCTCGTGCTGTCGCACTCGTTATCACCATTGCCTACTATCTGGTGCGTCAGTCGCTGTCGTTCAGCGAATGTATGGATTGTCTGCCGGAAGGTTTCAAACAAATGGTTCCCGCCATGCTCATCCTGACGTTTGCATGGACACTGAAGAGCATGACCGACAACCTGGGAGCAGCAACCTTTGTGGCAGGCTTGGTGGCAAACTCTGCCGACGGACTCATGGGGCTCCTGCCTGCCATCATCTTTGTCGTTGCCACGGGGCTGGCCTTTGCCTCCGGAACGTCTTGGGCTACCTTTGGCATCCTCATTCCCATCGTGGTATCCTGTTTCCAGGACATTGACCCGCAGCTGATGATCATCTCCATTTCAGCGTGTATGGCCGGTGCGGTGGCTGGTGACCATTGCTCGCCCATTTCCGATACCACCATCATGTCGTCGGCAGGTGCACAGTGCGAACACATGAACCACGTCACCACCCAGTTGCCGTACGTTATGACGACGGCCGCTGTGTCGTTCCTCACATTCCTCGTGGCAGGCTTCACCAAGAGTGCGGTGTTGTCTCTCGCTTTCGGCATCGTGGCGCTGTTCCTGCTCCTGATGTTCATTCGTCGTAAACGATAGAAAAAAAATTGGTAGTTCACTCAACTTTTCGTATCTTTCACCCTTGGTGAAGATACTCCGTCTCGGAAAAACTCAAATTAATTTGGTTTTTCACTCAACTTTTCGTATCTTTGCAGGTTGTTAAGACAAATAAATAAAAAATAGCGATGACTAGGCAGGTATTTCTGAAGACGTTTTACATCTATGTGATTCCGTATTTTGTATTGCTTACGGTGGTATTCTACCTGATGTATGCATATCCGAAACCAGAGCTTCACATGATGCTGAACTCCCATCACACGGGCATTCAGGATACTTTCTTCAAGTATTACAGCGTGATGGCTGAATGGCCATTATATGTTCTGGCACTGCTCCCCCTGCTGTGGAAAAAGGTTCGATGGACGCTCTTCTTTGCCTTGTGTGAACTGACGGGCGGTGTCATCGTGCAGATATTGAAAAACATTCTCAATTACGACCGTCCCGTCAGTGTGTTCGAGAATTACCCTGACATGACTTTGCCCTTGGTAGATGGCGTGACGATGTATCACAGCAACTCCTTCCCCTCAGGACATACCTCTACGTTCTTTATGTTCTGCACTTGTTGTGTGATTCTTCTGGCATGTCACTACAGCCAGAAGGATAAAACATACAGTCTCCGTTCATGGCTGCTGTTTTACGCATCGTTGGTGATACTGCTGGTGCTGGCAGCCTTGGGCGCATATTCACGTGTCTATCTGTCCCAACACTTCCTGTCGGATGTGTGTGGGGGCAGCATCATCGGCTTTACGACACCGTTCCTGATGTACTATTTGTTCAAGAGCAAGATGCTGAAAGTATAATAAGAAGGGGTAAGCAATTCGCTTACCCCTCTTGATTGTTTCTGCGACTACCGGATGTTGAGTACGACAATGGACTTTGCCGGTATCTTCACCGTGAGCACGTCTTTCTTCAGCTTGGCATCCTTGAAGTCGGCGGGAGCAACGACGCTGGGATGCTGGAAGTCGTTGAAGTCAGCGACGTTCTTCGAGGTGAGGATGCGACCGCTGACAGTTTTTGCAGCATAGCCTTCCAAGGTGAAGTCGATGGTCTGGTCCTTGTCCAGGGAGACGTTGGTGACAGCGAGGACGATGCTGCCGTCGGTAGTCTTGGCTGCTGAGGCCGAGAGCATCGGGCAGGGACGATAGCCGGCATCCTTGGCACCCTCCTTCTCCTTGAAATAGGCCTTGCTTACAGACATCACCTCCGACTCCAGATCGACGGGCAGATAGGTGGCCTCCTGGAACGGGGTGTACATCTCAAACACGTGGTAGGTGGGGGTGAGCACCATGTGCCCCGTGCCTTCCTGGTCAGTTAGAATCATCGACTGCAGCACGTTCACGATCTGTGCGATATTCGCCATCTTCACGCGGTCGGTATATTTATGGAACACGTTCAGCGACAGCGCTGCCACGAAGGCGTCGCGCAGGGCGTTCTGCTGGTAGAGGTGTCCGCTAATGGTGCCGGGTTCCTCGTCCCACCATGTTCCCCATTCGTCCACGAGCAGTCCGACTTTGCCTTCAGGGTCTTTCTCGTCCATGATGGCTTTGTGCTTCTTGATGACCTCCTCAATCTCGAGGCATTTTCCCAAAGCCCAGTAGTATTGGTCGTTGTCGAATTTCGTAGCCGATCCCTTCGGACCGTCCCAGCCCGAGCAAGTATAATAATGTAGCGATACACCCTGCATGTGATTACCGATTTTGTCCATCAGCACCTCCGTCCACTTGTAGTCGTAGTCCGAGGCACCGCTGCCGATGCGGTAGAGCTTGTTGCCGGTATAGTCGCGCAGATAGGTGTTAAACTTGCGGAACTCGTCCGAGTAGTATTCCGGCGTCATATTGCCACCGCAGCCCCAGGCCTCGTTGCCAATGCCGAAATATTTCACGTGCCAGGCTTTTTCACGGCCGTTCTGACGACGCAGACGGGCCATCGGCGTATCACCGTCGCTGGTCATATACTCCACCCACTGGGCCATCTCCTTCACCGTGCCTGAGCCGACGTTGCCACTGATGTATGGCTCGCAGTCGAGCATCTCGCAGAGGTTCAGGAATTCATGGGTACCAAACGAGTTATCCTCGATGGTGCCGCCCCAATTGTTGTTGCGCAGCGAGGGACGCTGGTTCTTCGGACCAATGCCGTCCATCCAGTGGTAGTCGTCGGCAAAGCATCCGCCCGGCCAGCGCAGCACGGGAACCTTCAGCGCCTTCAGGGCTTCAAACACGTCCTTGCGGTAGCCGTTGATGTTGGGGATTTGGGAGCCTTCGCCCACCCAGAGGCCGCCATAGATGCAGGTGCCGAGGTGTTCGGAGAACTGTCCGTAGATCTCGCGGTTGATCTTTGCTCCCGCCTTGTCAGCGTGGAGCGTTGCCTTCACGTTGTCAGCAGCCATTGCCGTTGCAGCGCAGGCCAGTGCAATCATTGCAGAAATAAAATACTTTCTCATAATCGTATAGTTCTTGTGGTTTTATGGGATTCTATTCCAACGTGATTTCAGGGTGTTGAACAGCCAGCGGCATGTCCTTCTGCGAGAGGTAGAACATGTAGAGGATGACGTCCTTCGTGCCGCGGTTCTCGCCGTGGTGAATGGTGCCGACCATCTCTACGACGGGCTCACCCTCATGAACGACCTTCTCCTTGCCGTCCTGTCCGATGATGGTCAGCTCGCCCTGTACCAATATGCCATAGTTCATCACGGGATGGTGGTGCCAGCCCAGTTTCTGTCCGGCGGGGAACACATACTTTACTGCCACCAGTTCGGGGCGTCCCTGCAGATAGTCGGGCAGTTCCACACCGTCCCAGCTCTTGTCGGTGCGAATCAGTTCCGTACTCACTACCTTTTTCGCCGTATCGGCCACTTGAACCTCAGTAGTGTTCTCTTGCGTTTGCTGAACTTGCCTCTCCTTACAGGAGGTCATTACGCTTGTGCCGCAAATGAGGGTGGCGGCAATCACCCATAGGGTTCTTTTATTCATAATGATATGTCTTAGTGAATTCTGCGTACAAAGATAAGCATTATTTTCCAAATTTGAAAATAATCGGAGAAACATTTGCCGTTCTTGATAATTTTTTCGTAACTTTGTGCGCAGATTAATATGGAACGGAAACTATTTTGCGAAATATCGCCCTTCACCTATCGGCTGTCGATGGAGAAGGAAATCCTGAAACGTCACGTTCAGGATATACTGCGGAAGACGCTGTTCACCAAGGAGCGGACGGAGGAGTCGTTACCCGTGGTCGTTTATCACCACAACTCACTCATCCGTCGTCGGTTGGGCAATGTCAACATGCAGCTGCAGGAGAACAAGGCGACGAACCTGGCGCTGGCGGTGAAGCACATCGACGGCCTGCTGATTCGTCCTGGCGAGACGTTCTCCGTCTGGCGACTCATCGGGCGCACCACCAAGCGCAAGGGCTACAAGGAGGGGCTGACCATCGCCAAGGGCAAGCCCTCGCAGGGCATCGGCGGTGGCATGTGCCAGCTGTCGAACCTCATCCACTGGCTCGTGCTCCACAGCGAACTCACCATCACCGAGCATCATCACCACGACGGACTCGACCTCTTCCCCGATTTCGGTCGCCAGATTCCCTTCGGCACTGGCACCAGCATCTCGTACAACTACATCGACTACCGCTTCCGCAACGACACCCAAAACACCTATCAGCTCCGACTTTGGACGGACGACGAATACCTGTGCGGCGAACTGCGGGCCACGGAGCAGCAGCCCCACACCTTCCACATCCATGCCGAGAACGAATACTTCTCACGCGAGGGTGGGGTGGTATATCGCAACGGCGAGGTCTATCGCGACGTCATCGACCGCACCTCTGGCCTGCGTCTCGACAGCCAGCTCATCCGCACCAACCACGCCCGCGTGATGTACGACTGTCCCCCGTCGATGGTTATCAGAGAAGGATGAACGAAAGTTGTCAGACACGCCGCATGCATGGACACGACTATGCCGTGCCAGGAACGTACGAGGTGACCATGGTGGTTGCCAGGAGGCGCCCTGTCTTCGGAAAGATTGTCGGAACAACGAAGGCAGGTGGTTAAGCGCCACACCTGAAGCCGTCGGTGCTGGGGCAAATGGTCCTTGACTATGAGATAGCGAAGATACACCATTACTATCCTGAGGTGGATGTCTGGCAGGTAAGCCTCATGCGCGACGGGCAGCTGGAGAATTGGAAGCACTATTTGCGCGACAATCCGCGCCGCTTCATGATGCGCCGAGAATACCCGTCCCTGTTCCAGCGTGCCCTTTGTATTACCATCGACGGCGTGCGTTATAGTACCTTTGGTAATATGCTTCTCCTCCGACAGCCTGAGAAGCATCAGGTGTTTTTCCACCGTAAGACCGACGGCATACCTACCGAGGAAACCGAATATTGGAACACGGAGCGCAAGCGTCTGCTCTCAGCTGCCAACAGTGGTGACGTGCTGGTCACTCCGGGTATTTCCGAATGCGAGAAGCGGATGAAGAACATAGCGTTGGAGCAGCGGCTGCGACTGATACATGTGCAGGTGGAGCCTATCGGGCAATACTGGAAGCCTGAGCGCAAGCGTTTTGAGGCTTGTGCTGCGGGTACGCTGCTTGTTCTCGCTCCATGGACTGATGACATGACCGCCTTCAAGAGTGACTACGAGCGGTTTCATTATCTTAACCGGCTGATGGAAACAATCTGCGCTATCGGGCATGAGACCAGCGTATCAGTGGCTTTTAAATAAAATTCGCCTAAAGGGCAAATTTTCCAGCAAAAATCACCTTCGGGCGGACGGGAGGCAGCCCGAGGGAGAATGAGGTAAATGGGCGCAGGCCAGGACGAAAAAACGGAAGCACTTTTTGTCCCCGAAACATTCTGAAATCACCCAAAGAGGGTGGAGGTGGTGGAGGTGATTTCTATATATTACTAAAAATAAATCCTTAATTCCCTTGCACATTTCTACAGGGTATTT
>CADCDY010000127.1 GCA_902800245.1 uncultured Prevotellaceae bacterium | reverse complement strand
TTCATATTCCATCTTAAATGACTAAATTTGCAACAAATATTAAGCATTACAGGATATGAAAGAGATAAACTATAAGGAAATGAGGTTCAATCCGTTCAACCTGATTGGTGGTGAATGGATGCTTGTAACGGCTGGTGATGAAAACAGTTGCAACACGATGACGGCCTCTTGGGGGCACTTGGGATGTCTGTGGGGACATAATGACCCTACGGCTGTGATTTATCTGCGTCCGTCACGCTATACCAAGGAGTTTGTTGACGAAGAGGGCTATTTCTCCCTCTGTGTCATGGATAAGTCGTTCAAAAAGCAGATGGCCTACCTCGGTAGTGTGTCTGGCCGTGACGAGGACAAGATTGGCAAGGCTGGTCTCACACCTGTCTATGCTGATAACACCGTCTATTTCGAGGAAGCCAAGTTGGTACTTATTTGCAAGAAGCTCTATCAGTCGGAACTTCAAGAGAGCGGATTCCTCTATCAGGACACTATCGACGCGAACTATCCCCAGCGTGACTTCCATACGATGTACGTCGGCAAGATTGAGAAGGTGCTGGTAAGGGATGATGAGTATCTGAAATAACAGACACATAAATCGGAATTTAGCAACATGATACTTAATATTATTAATGAAGAATTTAGCGTCTGTAAGGTAGCAGACTACGAGGGAATCGATTTGTCTTCCCCCTATATTTTCATAGGTTCAACGGACGAAGAAAAATCGTTGGTATGTCCAATTCAGTTAGTGCCAGATAACACTGTAGAACGTGATGATGGATGGAAAGCCTTCCGTGTAGAAGGGATATTGGATTTCTCCCTTATTGGCATTCTCGCTGCAATTTCAAAAGTGCTTGCAGATGGGGGAATTGGTATTTTCGCAATTTCCACATTCAACACAGATTACATACTGACAAAGTCTGAAAACTTTGAACGTGCTATCGGATTGCTTCAGTCCAAGGGCTATTCAATCAAGTAAATTCCAATTTATCTGCATATAATCTATATGTACAGCTTAACATATAAAGTAACGACAAGCACCTGCGACAGCGAAGGAAAGCTGAAACTCTATTCCGCTCTCCAGATGATGCAGGACTGTTCAGAGATGTGGATCGACAGCGAACCGGAAGTCAAGGACTACTTCCTGCAGCAGAATATGGCGCAGCTGTTGGCTACACGCCAGGTAGAGATTATCCGTGTGCCAGACTACAAAGAGGAGCTGACGGTGACAACCTCCGTCTATGGCATGAAGCCAATGTTCGGATTCCGCAATACGTTCATCTACGACGCACAGGGAAATCCCTGCTACAAGACTTGGAGCATGGGAGCATTTGTTGACAAGGTGGCTGGAAAGCTGAAACGTGTGGACGATGCAACCATACAATCAATGAAGCTGGAACCGCAGCTGGAGATGAACTACAAAGACCGTCGTATCATCCTGCCAAAGACAGAAGGTGAAGTGCTGGAACCGATTAAGGTGCTTCGCGCCGACATCGACTACAACAAGCATCTGAACAATGCCAACTATGTCCGCATGGCGATGGAACTGTTGCCAGAGGATTTCGTGGTAAGCGGCTTACGGGTAGAGTATCGGGTAGCTGCCAAGCTTGGTGATTGTCTGACTCCTACTATTTACAAAACAGCTGACGGCATCATCGTTTCCCTGTCTATAGGGAGTGAAGTGAGTGCCATTATTGAGTTCAGTAAATGACAAAGTAATTCGATTATGAAAATAAAAAACATCATGCTTATGGCAGCAGTAGCAACAGCAGCTCTGACGGGTTGGGGACGGCCTTTGGGGTCGATGCCTTTGTAATGGTAAACTTTCAGGATGTCTTGTACCGACAAAGCTCTCACGCCCTTCTTCAGCACTTGCTTAGGAGCCTTGTAACGCATGAAGGGGTCATTCTTGATGACAGTAGCTTCATCGGTGTTGTACTCCAGCATGGCCTCACGGTAGAGGTGACGCATGTAGCCCAGATACATCGATTTTGCTCTGGGACGGTCACTCAGATAAAGTTCGAAGTTTTTCAGCAGGGTGTAGTTGATTTGAGAGAAATCCAATTTCCTGACACCCAAATAAGACTCCAGTGCGCTTAAAGTGCATTTGTAGTTCTTCGTACTCTTCAAAGAGTTCTTAGAAATCCAATCCTCAGCAAAAGTGAAGAAATCCAGCGATTCCGTCTTCTCTTGCATGATGAGCGTGGACACAATACGCGCTGCATCCATGTTCGCACTGTAGTTAATCTATGGAGCGATGCTGGTCATTTTGTACATCAGCTCCATCCTCAATTTTTCGACAGTCTGCGCCTTTTCGAAGTTCTTAATCTTCTTGGTTCGTGGTGAGATCTCCGATTCATCCACCTTGACACCAGTAGCGATACGCTTTTCTGTCTTTTTGTCTCTCACTCGCAGATAAACTGCTCTTTGTCCTTTGGAACTTAACTTCCCAAACTCTGTTGTAATTGTTGCCATAACGCAAATCTTAAAGTGTTACAAACAGAGCGTTTTCTTCAGCTTGAATCTCGCACCGATTCTTGCGCCGATTTTGCGCCGATTTTGCAATTTTGCGCCGATTTTGCGCCGATTTTCGACTCTAAAAGTTGGTCTCAGACCAAAAAGTTGGAACTCGTCCCCTTTAAATTGAAATTCCGAGAACCCCTTTGTTTACGGGATTCTCGGAAGATTTCCACTGTTTTCTTGCTTGGGTGCCCGGACGGACTCGAACCGTCGACATTCAGAACCACAAGCCATAACACGGATTTTCAGCAAACCCCTTTGTACATCGCTGTTTCCGAGGACTGAAAAAACCGTGTTTGCGGCTATTTTGCGGCTATTTGTATTTCGAGCTGAAATTTGCAAAGTCGTTTCCTTTCTTGATTTTACATCTTTTAACTGCGGTTTGTAAATAAACATTACTTGATTTGGTCGCATTCTTCAAGGCGTTTTTTGAGAGCTTTTTCAAGCTCAGCTTTGCTGCCTTTTTCCAATTCCAGCAATGAAATGATTCTGTCAGTTTCTTCCTGGGCCTTGGTCAAATGTTGTTGTGAATTAGCAATCAACTGGTGAGCAACGCCGATTTGGTCAGCAAGTTTACTCATAGTCTTGCCATTGGTGAACATCTGGTCAATTAGCTTGTCTAAGGAAATCGGGCTAGCAGTGTATGATACAGGTGCAGCTTGCTCTTCCTCATGGGTTGGTTCCTTGCCAAACAGTCCCAATCTCGAATTACGAGGCTCGCAGATCATTTCGCCTTCTCCCGTCTTGAACCATGTTTCATCGATGTCATTGTAGACAGCAAGAATTCTTTGGACGGCCTTTTTGGAGAGATCACGTCCTTCACTTCTTGATTTTCCAATCATTCCAATTGAAAATCCAAGGTCTTTAGTCGCACGATTGTCGTTCAGATGCTTGAACGTCATGTACTCGTCAAATCTGTCGATAATTCTCATATTTCAGTGAAAATAGATAAATTTCCGTTAAATTGTCTTTATAAACATAGAATATTTAGCATTAAACTTTGAAGAAATAGAAGTTTTTAACTACCTTTGCAGCCGATTTCTAAATTCTCCGAACAGGATAACGCAAATTCTGCTGCAAAGTTAAACAAAAAATTCGAATTTCAAAGCAAATGAACGAAAAAATATTGAATTCAGGTACGAAATTTCAGAAACTGAAGCAAGAAAGGATAGAAAGCTTCTGTCGTGACTACATCACGTTTTCCCCTGAAATAAAGGCAAATCAGACTTCTGCTTGGCAAATTATATGCGGCATTGCTGAAAAGTATGAAGTTACGCCTAATACAGTTCTAACAGCTTTGAGAAAAAAGAACTTATACTGCGGCAAAAGCAATCCACTATGCCAAGAAGGTGTGGATGAATTCTTAAAAAGTTTATAGAAAACATGGAAATTTCATTGTCAGATTTGAAACGTATCATCACCACGGCAGCTGAATTAGGCGTGGAGAACTATATGAAGGCCAGGGAGCCTGAATCAGATATAATGAAACAGGCCGATGCCAAACGCTATCTATCAAAGTTGGGCATTCAGCCCTATATGCTTCACAAATGGGCTGAGCAAAAGCTTATTACGCCCATCAAGACTGGTGATTCACAGAATGCACCTGTGCTGTATTCGCTTGTAGAGATCAAACAGTTGATATTCAGTTTGCAGACTTATCAGATGATTCGATAATTCGAAAAAATGGACCAGATTGACCAAATTCTAGAGAAGACCGATGGAGGTTTGAAGGTGTTTCAAGAATACCTCGGCAGCACTGTAAAGCCGGGTGTAAAGTTCAAAAACCCCTTCTATGACGATTCCATTGCCAGCTGCAATCTTTATTACGGCAAGAAATGCGGCAGGTACTTCCTTGTGGATTTTGGCGACAGTACCGTTCGTGGCGACTGTTTCTGGTTTGTGGCCAGATGGGAGAATCTGGACGTTCGTAATGACTTTGATGAAATACTACGTTTGATTGACAGGAAGCTATGCCTGAACATTTTCGACGATAGAAAACCGATCCTTGCGTCAAATAACACGAAGCCTGTGGTTGTGCTTGCCAATGAGCATCAGCACGTTTCCGGTAAGGAATTGCCCTTTGAGATTGTGACAAATGCGTCAATGTCGCAACTTGACAGGCAATACTGGGGACAGTATGGCATTGACAGCGCGACGTTAGCTAAATTCTCGGTCGTTAGTGTGAAAGCATTCCATTCCCGTCGGTCTGACGGAACCCCATATAGCATTTATGAAGATGGGCATCCCTTCTTCTGCTATAACTTCAACGAGGGAAAGGGAGTTAAGATTTACCGTCCAGGGCAGCAAATGCGGTTCGTATATGCCGGTCACCTCCCCCATCCCTACGTTTTCGGGCTGAATCAGTTGCCACCATCAGGCGATGTACTCTACATCACTGGAGGTGAAAAAGACGTTCTCAGCCTATCATCACATGGTTTTCATACGATTTGTTTAAATAGCGAGACGGCAAAGGTACCAGAAGACCTTTTGCCGTCTCTTCAGGAGCGGTTCAATCACATAGCCATTCTTTACGATATGGATGACACTGGCCGTAAAGAATCCGCAAATCGAGTGAATGAACTAAAAGAACTTGGATGTCCGAGTGTCCTGAACATTGAACTGCCTCTTTGTGGCAGTAAGCAGGAGAAGGACGTTTCTGACTTCTTCCGTCTTGGGCATACAGCAAATGAACTTTCAAATCTGACGGAGGATGCCATCATAGCCCAACTTCATAGACGTTTTAGCAGATGAGTACAGATGGTGTTTTTATGAAACGGCTCAACTTGAAGCATGCCGTCAGAGTACGGGAGAAAGCAAACTTCAACGAAAATGATCGCCAACTTCTGCGAGGCTGCAATTTTGACGAGTCAGAAGCAGCCAAGTACTGTTCGAGTGTGGATTTCGAGTGTATGAGTCATGCGTTTCATGGTATTGCCATCAGGAATCTACATAATGGGCTGGAATTTTTCGATGATAATGAGTTCGTTACACCTAAGACTGTTGGTGTTTCGGGGCTCGTGGTCATCGTAAATACCCTGTCACAGCAGAAACGTTCATGCCTATTGTTCATGGACTTCAAGGATCTTCTGGCATACCTGACTCTCAGGAAACATTATCCGTCAGATGGGATTAAGATAATTCCGAAGAAGTCTGACTATATTGTTCTTAACGAAATATCCAACTGGCATTTTCTGTTTGAAAGAATTAAGGAGTATGCCAACGTTTACTGCCTTTTACAGAACACAGAATTCAGCGGTGTCTTAATTGAGACAATCCGGTCAATCCATGAGGGGAAGATAATAGACTCCTCACTGTTTTACGCTGATTGCAAGTCACTTACGGACTATCTTCAACTCCAGAAAGGCCGTCTTTAAATATGTATTCACGTCAATATAAAAATACATATTAGCGTGAATACATTATTATATATTTATAGTAATACGTCAATACAGCAATAAGCCAATATATAAATACATCAATACATATTGAAGTATTACTCCAGTCCTTCAGTCAACAAACGTCTCAAATGGAGGTGTGTAATGCCGTTTGAATCCTGTCTGCCAAATAGTGGAGGATAGTGATTTTATCTTTTATAAAAGGCAAAAACACGAAAATGATTTTTTCATCTTTTATAAAAGACAAATTTGCACAATGGCTTTACAGGATGGCCATTATCATTTTCTATCCTTTATATCCTCAAATCCGCAACCACCCTCAAAAAATGAAATAGAACTGAAAGAAAAATAGGCTACGCAGAAAAAGAGGCTCAAAGAGGTGAAAATCGCCACAAG
>CADCDY010000126.1 GCA_902800245.1 uncultured Prevotellaceae bacterium | reverse complement strand
AGGTTATCCTCTCTGCTTGCTGCGCTGCCATCAACGAGGGCATCGAGGAGCGTAAGGTCGAGAAGGCTGACGAGAAGGCTGCCGACGAGCAGGACGAGGCTGCCGCTGAGGAGGCAAAGCCCAAGCGTCAGGCCCGCAAGCCCCGCAAGGCTGCTGAGGCTCCCGCCGAGGAAGCCGCTGCTCCCGCCGCAGAAGAGGTTGAAGCTTCCGTCAAGGAAGCTGCTGCTCCCGCCGCAGAAGAGGCTGCTGAGTAAGGTGTATCGACGCCTAAAGGCGTCGAAATCCCGAAATCCCGAAATCCCGGAATTCCGAAATAACGAAAATAACGTAATAACGAAAAAAAATTAAAGAATAACAATGGCAATTTCAATTGACGATATCAAGAAGCTTCGCGCTATGACCGGCGCTGGTCTCGCTGACGTAAAGAAGGCACTGACTGAGGCTGAGGGCGACTTCGACAAGGCCAAGGAACTCCTCCGCGAGCGTGGCCTCGCTATCGCTGCCAAGCGTAGCGACCGTGAGACATCTAATGGTTGTGTACTCGTAAAAAAGGTAGATGGCTTCGCTGCCATGCTCGCACTCAAGTGTGAGACTGACTTCGTGGCTAATGGTGCCGATTTCATCGCACTCACCCAGGCCATCCTCGACGCAGCAATCGCTACCAAGGCAGCCGACATCGAGGCTGTCAAGGCACTCGACATCAACGGTCAGACCGCACAGGAGGCTGTCACCCAGCGTTCCGGTATCACCGGTGAGAAGATGGAGCTCGACGGCTACCTGACTCTCGAGGGCGACAACGTAGAGGTTTACGACCACATGGGCAAGCACACTCTCTGCACCATGGTCCAGACCAATAAACCCGCTGCCGAGCAGGGGCACCTCGTGGCCATGCAGGTTGCTGCTATGAAGCCTGTAGCCCTCGACGCACAGAGCGTTGACCAGAAGATCCTCGACGAGGAGTATAAGACTTCTTTCGAGAAGACCAAGCTCGAGCAGGTCGAGAAGTTCGTTGAGATGAAGCTTAAGAAGGCTGGCATCAACCCCAACCTCGTTGACTCTGAGGACCATATCGAGTCGAACACCGCCAAGGGCTGGCTCACCAAGGAGCAGGCCGACGAGGCTCGCAAGGTCATCGCCGATGCAAAGGTCGAGGGCGAGGCAAACCTCAAGATGCCTATGATCGAGAACATCGCCAAGGGTCGCGTCCAGAAGTTCCTCAAGGAAAGCTGCCTCGTCGACCAGGAGTTCCAGTTCGGCGACGGCGACAAGGCTACTGTAGCCCAGTGGCTCGCCAAGCAGGACAAAGACCTGAAGATCGTCGCTTTCAAGCGCTTTACGCTCGTTGCCGACTAATCCGCAACACATTTACTTCCTTTAATAAAAAAAGTCCGCAGGCCTTTCGGTCTGCGGATTTTTCTGTCTTTGTCTGCTCTTAGTTAAAGGTGTCTGTTGCGCAGTGTCACTCCTAGGATGCGCATGTAGTCGCGGAACTGCTCCTCAGTCAATACGCGGTGCATTTCTCGTGCGTCTTTCCTCACCGCCTGGCGAATCATGTGTCTCTGTCTCATGCCCTGTGTCTCTGCTGCGGTCTGCATGTCGCCTCCACCTTGTCCATCTGCTCGTCGTTCAGTCCCAGCACCTCCGAGAGGCGGTAGATGTCACAGTTCATGTCGAATCTTTTGTCCGAATTTTTACTCTGTGTCTCAGCGAAGCTTGTTGTCAGTGCCATTGCGGCAACTACTGTTAAAATAATCTTTTTCATAATTTTCTTTTTTTTGTTAGTTATCCTGTTTGTTATCTTTTTTGTTATCCCGAACATCTTTGTCCTTGTTCTGCTTCTTTGACGCACCACAAAAAAGAAGGTTTAACGAAAAACCCATTTTTTTTTCGCTAAACCTCCCTTTATACTACGTATAACTTTTTTCGTTCGGCCACAAAAAACCCCGCCTTCGGGGCGGGGCTTCATCCTTCTTACATCTTTTTACCTGTTAAGCAATCTCGATTTGGCGCGACAGCTTCACCTTCTCTTCCACAACCTTAGGCAGTTCCACCGTCAGCACGCCGTCCTCCACCTTTGCCGATATCGCGTCCTTCTTCACGTCGTCCGGCAGTATCAGCGTCTGCTCGTATTTCGAATAGCTGAATTCGCGGCGCAGATAGCGCACGTTCTTGTTTTCCTCCTCCTTATGCTCTTCCTTGTGTTCCATCTTCACCACTAGGTTACCCTCGTCGTTGATGTGCACGTTAAAATCCTGCTTGTTCATGCCCGGTGCAGCCAGTTCCACCGTATACTCCTTGTCCGACTCCTTCACGTTGATGGCCGGTGCAGTGCAGTTTGCCTTCGGCAACATGTCGTTGTAAAACAAATCGTTAAACACTGCAGGAATCCAATTGTTACTTCTCATTGTTGGCATCATAGTTGTTACCTCCTAATTTCTGTTTTTTTATTTGTTACACATGTTGTTTTGTTTGTTCTCTTTTGTCGGCCTTCCAGTGTACGTCCACCCTCCGGCCTTCACACTCCTTCTTTGAATACAGACAAAATGACATAATTGTATGTCATTTTGTCGTGTTTGTTGTTTGTTGGGGGGCTTTACTTCCGCAGGTGTTTCTTGATGAAGCCGTTGTCGTGACATGTCTTCGCCCGCTTTTTTACATTTTTAGTGTCAAGAGCGATATAACTTTCAGAAATATTTTGTACTTTTGCACCATGAGACATCTGCTGACCGTCATAGCCATCCTTCTGGCGTTCGCCTGCTGCACCACAGAGGCAGACCGCAGCCGTATGCGCGCCGAGCTGGACAGCATCAACCAGCGCAACCGTAACGACCAGCCCTTTACGGTGGCCGACGTGGAGCCCTACGTCAATTTCTTCGACGATCACGGCACTCCCAACGACCGCCTGCTGGCCCACTACCTTCTGGGGCGCGCCTACCACGACCACGGCGAAGCCCCCATGGCCCTCCAGTGCTATCAGGACGCCCTCGACTGCGCTGACACCCTCAGCACAGATTGTGATTATCCCCAACTTGCCAGAGTTTACGGCCAGATGGCCCAGATTTTCTACGAACAGGGTCTTTATCGAGAACAATTGGAATCCAGCAGGTATTCTGTTATGTATGCATGGAAAGGAAATGATACCCTCGTTTCATTGACAAGTTATGAGCAGGAAAGCCAGGCTTACCGTAACTTGAATATGCCAGACTCATTATTATATATATGTGAGCATGTCTCAGGGCTCTATCGCAAATATGGTTATACTCATTATGCAGCAAGAGCATTTGGTAACACTTTTAGTACACTAATTCATCGCCAAGAATTTGACAAAGCAAGAAGATATATGCAAATATATGAATCAGAATCCAGATACTTTGATTCACTTGGGAATATACAAAAAGGACGAGAGATATATTACCGTATAAAAGGGCTATACTTTCTGCATACAAACATGTTAGATTCTGCTGAGTATTATTTTCGCAAAGAATTGCGTGATGGCAAGGACTTCGACAATCAACATTCAGGTGCTTTAGGATTGTCAGAACTCTATCAAATCCGACAACAAACAGACTCTACTGCAAAATATTACAAGTATGCTTATTCCATGCTTGATTCCGTATACATCCAAAGAGCTACCAAAGAAGTGGAGCGCATTCAGGCACTCCATGATTATACGCGCCATCAGAATATTGCTATACAAGAAAAAGAAAAGGCATCAGCCGAAAAAGCAAAACGCCAACTTAGTCTCGCTATGTTATTATTAGTTGTTGTCATTGCAGCCTTCATTATTTATCTGATGTATATAGAGAAAAAAAAGAAACAGGAATTATATCTCCAAAACCTTGAGCAATTAGAGCAAACACAATCTGAAGTGCTTCAACTAAGAGAACACGCTGAAGTAAATGATGCATTAATAGCAGTAAAAGAAAAACAGATTGAAGAACAAAGAATGAGGTTTGAGGAGTTAAAAAAGGACTCTTTGAAGGACCATGCTGCAATAGATAGTCATATTAAAGAGTCTAACATTTATCAGATACTTTTGGAAAAACAATACGACAGTAAACTAACCATAACCGAATTGCGCGAATGTCGTAAACTGGTTCTCGAGAATCTTCTTGAGTTTAATAGTCTATTGTTAACTAAAGAGTACAAAATCAGCGTCAAGGATTTCAATGTATGCATACTTTTACGTTTTGGTTTCAAGTCTAAAGAGGTAAGCAATTTGTTGGGGTTGAGCCAGGTAAGAGTTTCCCAAATCTGTTCAAAGGTCCTTCGAGAAGTTTTCAAGAAAGACGAGGGGGGAGCTACGGCATTAATTGAAATTCTTCACGAATATTACTAACAAACTAAACTTTTACTTAATTAATTTCAACTGTCTTATTATCAGATACTTCCAGTGAAAACTTAATTATTGCTTAAGTCTTATCTCATTTATTCCATGGTCGTTTAATAAACTCTTCATATCTTTGCCACACGTTTAACCAAAAGCAATAAAGATATGAAGAAAATTTTATTATTAGGTTTGTTTGCTCTATTTATGAGCACAGGTGTTATGGCGTGGGAGCTTATTCCACTTTCTGTAAGAATCACCGGGACAGGTTTAAATATAGCATAATTCAGACGGAAGTTATATGCCTAGAATGGGAAGAGTACCAAACGAGAATCGTGGGCGGAATCAAAAACCTGTCCCTGTGATTCTCGATGTATGGTGACGATTACAGCCGTCCCATCTGGGAGTTTGCTTTCAAGAATATGCTTATACCCAACAAGGATTGGCTGATAACCTGCGACGTTACAGGACTGACGCGTGGTCATGAAATGGCGAATGACTTCCGTGGTCGATGGGGCATTGACCTCTCAGTCCGTCGCTACTTCTTAAACAAACGACTGCAAGTCAGCCTTTCTGCCAACGACATCTTCCACACTCGTAATCAGGAGTGGTCTATTAGGGCAAAGGACGTTGTAGCCTATAAATACAGCAATCAGGATTCTCGAAAAATTATGCTTGGAATCACTTATTCGTTCAACCCTCAAAAGAGCAAGTATAAGGGAGCAACAGCAGGCGAGGCAGAATCGAAACGTCTATAAATCTCTCTCGATAAGGGCAGATGTCAGTATCAATCTGGCACTGCCCTTATATCCGATAGCTCCGATGGAATCCGAAGGAATGAGTCGTTTTTTTCAGTCGTACCCCCCGAAATGTTACAAAACCCCTGAACATTTGTTCAGACTTTCACCTCGGCAGACATTTTTTCGGTCTTGTCGGGGGCTTTTTCGTGGGACTTTCTGTAACTTTGTGGCTCGGAATGACTCTCGGAGGCGGTTACAGCATGACGTGAATGCCCCAAACGGGATATTTCCGCGAAAACGTAGTATACATAAATAAAGTACAACAATAAATTTGAAAATAAAATGAACGATTTGACGTTTCGTGTGTATGCTGTCAAAACCAAACTTAAAAAAAGTAATTATGAAACAGAAAATCATTTCAATGCTGGTGGGCCTCACAATGATGACGGGAGCCAGCGCACAGAGAACAGAACTTATTGGGCGGGGTGGTGCACCGATTTATTTGTCGGACTCGCTCAAGGTAGACAGCATGTACAATTATTGGAACAACTTCGTCGCCCAGCACCCGAAGGATAATGTGGCGTGGCGCAACCTCTTCGAAATATGCTCTTGTCAGGAGTTCAAACTGAGATGTAAGGATTGGGAGACGGGCACACATTACTTCAAGGAGAATATGGTGCCGCTGTTGGAGCGAATCAAGAAGGCCATCCCCGGCAGCTACACCGCATACTATTGCGAATATGAAGGGATGCTTGCTACCACGACCGACAGGAGAGAACTCACAGCTGACTCAGCCATCGTCCTGTTGCCAAAGGATGCTCCTGCTGGCGACTACGAGCTGTGGATGCAGTACCTCATTCCGAAGCGCGACACTGTGAGGATGACCAACGTGCTGACCCAATACTACGAGAGCGGGCAATATCCCGAGGAGTCGTTGCAATATCACTTCAACGAGCTGCAAGGCATGGAGGAGGGCGGCATCTACATCGGTGCACATGAAGGTGACGTCATTGGCAAGATGATTCTGCAATATGTGTTAGGCGTTCACAAGGACAAGATTCTATATGACGAGAATGCCGCTATGGTTCCCGAATATGTACAAGATGTGTTTGGGCGCATTGGCATCCCCTTCAGCGATGAAATATGGAATCAGCTGTGGTCTATGTGGCAGGACAAGACTCTGACAGCCATCATGCACTACATTTTCGATCACTCCAAGCGTCCCGTCTATCTGTCGGCTCATGATATCTGGCAACACATTATTGGGCAAGGATTGCCTGACGAACTGAAGGCCCGCTTATACAACGAGGGGCTCACCATTCGCTACTCCACCACCCCCTACGACAACAGGGCTGTGAAGCGTCGCAACATAGAGCAGCGCTATCGCTTGGAGTACCTTCGCATGCCGTTCCATCCTGAGATGAAGAACACGCAGCGCTTCTCATTTTCGGCCGACGCTTACGCCATGAACTATATGCGGCTGTTGCAAGACCAGTTGCCCTACTACAAAAAGCACAACCGGGAGCGCTACCAGTGGCTGTACGACATCTTTACCGACATCATTGAGCGGTTAGATAAGGAAAGCTACGATGTGGATGAATTCAAAGGCTATCTGAAATGAGCATCTTCCATCTTAAACCACTACGCCAGCAGACCGATGAACAGCTGATGGCACGTGCTGCGGCAGGCAGCGATACAGCTTTCGAAGAGCTGTATCGCCGCTATGCGCGTAGATTAAAAGGGTTCTTCTTCCTACAGTTAGGTGGCGACGAGGAGTTGGCAGCCGATGCCACGCACGACGTCTTTCTGCGTGCATACGAGGCAAGGAATAGCTATCAGGAAGGGCATCGGGTTGATACGTGGCTCTTCACCATCGCCTATAACATCTGTCGCAACCACTATCGCAGCAATGCCTACGAGGCACAACTGTTGGCGACTCTTGATGCAGAGCCTGTGAGTAATCAGCAGATTGAGGTTGAATTGGACGAAGCCACATTAGACCAAGCTTTGGAACAGACGTTGGCGGAACTTCCCCCGTCATTGCACCAAATCTTCTCTCTACACTATCAGGAAGAACTGACAATTCCACAGATTGCTGAGATTGTCGGTATTCCTGAAGGAACCGTTAAATCGCGTCTCCACAAGACAATGAACATCATCCGTAAAAAACTCAAGAAATATGAATAATTCGAATATCACCAACGAACAGATAATTCAGTCGGCCCGCCGTCAGCGTGAATCAGTAAACAGCCGTATGGGCGTTGAAACGTGGCATCCCCATCATCGTCATAGCCGTGGCATCGCAGCCGCGATAGCCATTGCCGCCAGTTTCATCAGTTTTATTGTTGGCTACGGCGTTCGTGCCAACATGTCACAGTCTGACATCCAGCCAATGGCACAGAACATCCTTGTGCAGCACGATACCATCGTACATACTGAGACCGTCCGTGACACTGTGTATCAGATGCGCACTGTCACTAAGTATGTAAAACCCTTGACTGCTCAGTCATCTCCAGCAATCGACCAAAAGGCTATGGATAATCAAATCAGTGGGAATGAAAACGAACAAGCGGCTTGTTCTATGCTATGCGATAACATCCCTTATGCCCTATTGGCCACCCCATGAAATTGAAAATTAAACGAAATTATTATGAACAAGCAAACCATCATCGCCATCCTGCTCGCCCTCGTCGCAGTGGCGGGGCAGGCGCAAGTGAAATCGATTCTCGACCTCTGTCTGAGGGACGAGGCGACGGGCGAATGGCTTATCGGACTGTTCGACGACTATGCCATCTACGACTGCGAATATTGGAACTACGCAGAAGTGGACAAAGACCATGTAGTGCTGACGAAGGACGGACAGCGAAAGGAAGTGCGATTGAAGAAGAATGCCGTTATTATCGACGGGAGTAAGCACAAGACATCGGTGCTGATCGCACAGTTCCTGCCCGATCCAGATACCAACCCGCGAGCCGCACTTGCCGCATACGGAATACGTTCCTATCCTGAACTGATTGTCATTGATGCAAAAGGAACTATCGTGGCCTGCCCTCGAAATCTGGAAGAGCTCGAATCGGTTTTAAAAGACTTGAGATAATTGCGAATATACAAACAAAGTGACAGATTTTGATTCAACCCGGGAATCGGCATGGGCCGCAGTGATGCGTCCTGTGCCGTTTGCGAGATTACGAAAGTTTAACGCCCCGAACGGGATATTTCCACGAAAACGTCGTATATATAATATAAAGGTATAACAATAAAACGAAATGAACAAAAAACTGTCTTTTCAACTTAACTTTTCGCTCTGACTTTCGCTTATATAGCAAATGACGCAAGAAGAGTTTGAACATATTGCCCCCGCGCTCCGTGAGTTTATGCTCTCGGTTGGCCGCAGTTTCTTCGGTAATGACGATGATGCCGAGGATGTCGCACAGGAGGGATTGGTGGCTCTTCTTAGGTTCATTGACAGGATGGAGTCTGGTGTCCGTCATGAAGCTCTTGCCATTAGGGTGGCGAAGCATTGTTGCATGGACATGGTGAGAAAGCGAAAGTCCAGCCTCGTCGGTTTTAACAAAATGAACGAGGAGGCTCCGCCATGCTATGATATAGGCGCTTCACCTCACGAGCATCTGGAGGCTAAAGAACTGTATGAAGCCGTGAATGAGGCAGTGCAGCATCTGAAGCCGAGCGAGCGACGCTTGTTTGAAATGAGGCAGATAGAAGGTCTTGAACTTGATGACATTGCGAAGCAGACCAATATAGCGAAGCCTTCGATAAAGACCATCGTTTCTGCCGCGAGAAAGAAAGTATTTGCAGAGATTAAGGAAAGGTTAAGGACATGACGTATAATGAGACTGAAATATTGATTAAGAAGTACCTCAACGGCGAGACGACTGCTGAGGAGGAGCGAACGCTTGCCTATGAGGTTGCCCGTGACGATGTTCCTGATGACTGGAAGGTTATTGCCGGAATGCTTGGCGAATTGACCATCGACGAGGCACTCTTCGACCAGATGATGGCAGAACGCAAGTCCAAACCGCGTATTGTGAGGCTATGGCCTTGGGTAGCCGCAGCCTGTGTCGCTGCCTTACTTATCGTCTTCATCGGACCACCAAGGGAAGAAACCATCAATGAGCCTGAGATTGCTAAGGTTACCCCAAAGACAAAGACTGTAGAGGTAATAGAAACTGAGCCAAAAGCAGTAGAACCAAAAGAGCAGAACATAAGCCAAGTCACAGCAAGACCTAGGCAGCCATACAAGGCAAATCGTAAGGCGAATGTTTCAAAGAGTATCGCAAAAGAAGAAGAGATACCTACACCTCGACCAGTCGAAGAAGGTGACATCGTTCCCTTTGAAGACCTCCGAATGCAATTTGCCGAACAGGCCAGAACCCTGCGTGAAAGAGGCAATCGCGTGATACAGCGAGTTTCAATGAACGGATTACCATCTAACAATTATCAATTAAACGATTTGTAAATTATGAAGAGAATTATAACAATCATATTATCAGTCATCCTGTCGATAACTATTTCTGCACAGGATATAACACCAGCCGATAAGATTTGGGAAGATATATCTAAGATCATACCGCGTCAGGACAGTAAAATGAAGATAAATCATGGCGACGGTGTGCTAAGATACGTTCAAAACGGTCCTATTGGAGAGGAATACCTATGTACAAAGGATTGTGGTGGAAATGTTTATGACGATATGACATCAGAAGAAATCGAAGCAGCAAACGAAAGGAACCGGAAAATGGTCTTTGGCAGAATCTTCGGTACTATCAGGCATCATCTCGACTCCTTGATGGCATTCTCAGAAGAGAGCTATCACTTCGAGTCACATCATCATGGCACAGACACCATCAACTATTCACTTTGCCTGAAAAACAGCGAAGACACAGTGAGGAAAAATAAAGCAGTTGACGGCTCTATGGTATATCCCGATGCTATGGAAACCATATTCTTCGATTATGCGGCAAGTCCAAAACCATGCGGGAAACACAGCAGAGGATTCGGGATATTAGGATATAACAAGAATATTTATCTTCTCGACAGAAAGAGCTACTATTTTAATAAAGAGCCCTATCTGGAGAAGATAACCCAGATTCTGAAGCAAAAAGATATACAATCATGGAACTTCAAGTGGGAACAAAGCGCCGACTACGACATACAGAAGAATTGGTACAAGGAATTCGCATGGGGCGAAACACTTGGCGACGGCGGGCCTAAAAATGCAGGACAGACCGTTGGAACCATGTATTTCATTCCACGGGATAAGGGCGAGTTGGCAGAAGTCGTCTTTACGACTATTGACAGCGTCACACTCAACTACACAGACATCCATCCGGAACAGATGTTCAGATATGTATATAATAAAAAAGAAGATGTGATGCAATATACCGAAAGCAGTTATATAAGCACATTGTTTGAAGCAACCACAGGCAAAGGCCATGTTTCAATGCGCGTTCTCTTTGGCATCACGCCCAAAGGCTATTACGTAGCAATCGCTGATGTTGAGAACAACTTCTGCGTTCCCAAGGAGTGGTCAGTACTCAAGAGTTTCGTAAATGGTAAGAAGATCTACCTCAAAGGAATGAAACCAAAGGAAAACCAATGAGACAACATCAAATAAGTTTATCTACATCTTTCAAAAGGATTCGGCATGGGTCGCAGAAATGCGTCTCGTGCTTTTACACGAAAAAAACGAAATGAAATGAACAAGAAAACCATCATCACCATCCTGCTCGTCATCGTTGCATTGGCGGTGCAGGCAAAGATATTCAAGACCATCAAGAACCCCGTGGCAATGGCCTGCGTAAATGTGTCGAACGGCGAACTGAAAGTCCGCGAAGTAATTATGCGTGATACGGCAACCACCGTACACTTCACTATGGAGAAAGAAAAGGGACAATCTTTCCGTTTTGCCAAAGAGAGTTACCTCATGGATGAGGACGGCAACCGCTACCCGTTGCGTTCTGCCGAAGGAATC
>CADCDY010000125.1 GCA_902800245.1 uncultured Prevotellaceae bacterium | reverse complement strand
AACACCAATATTTGGATCCAGCAGACTGACAACATTGACCTGGAGGGTGCAACCCTCATCCCTCTGGGCAATCCCGGCTTTGCAGGACACTACGACGGTTGCGGATACGTCATCAAGAATGGTACAATCAGTGCCCCAAACTATGCAGGTGTCTTCGGTGTCGTCACAGGTACCGTTACCCGCCTTGGCGTGGAGAACATGACCATCAATTACGAGAACCGTGACGGTCGTTCGGGTGGTATTGCCGCGCGTCTCTCTGGTAACGGAGAAATCTCCTACTGCTATGTCAAGGGTTGCACAGTGAAGAACAATGGTATTCAAGGCTATGATGGACAAGGCGTTTCGGGAGCGATTGTTGCAGATATGTTCGACAATGCTGTCATCAGAAACTGCTTCACACTTAACAACACACTCACGGCTACCAGAACTGCACATATCTGTAGCGATACGAAAAGTGGCACTGCCATCAGCGTATGCTATACGGACGGAAATAATATTTTCAGTGAGGCAGGTGCCACGGTCACAAATTGTAGTACAGAGATGACTGCGGAGCAATTTGACAGCGGTGAGATATGCTATCTGCTGAACGGTGCCACCAGCGCCAATAACGTCGTCTGGCGACAGACCATCGGCACCGACGCCTTGCCAAAACCCGACAGCCAGTCTCCTATCGTCTATTATCACAACTATCAGGACCATCAGGGCTACACCAACGAAGCAACGGCCGCCCTGGCAACGCTGAGAGTGCAGGACATCGCGTTCAATACGTCACAAGACTATCAAGCCATCAAGGGCAGCCTGATTCGCTTGGCTGGCTATAAACCTGAGCACACTGGTTTCGTGTTACAAGAATGGAACACCGATGCTAACGGCACCGGAACCGCCTATGCTCCCGACGCCACGCTGGCGCTCAGCGCAGATGCGCTCGTTCTCTACCCGCAGTGGGATAAGATGCCGAAGGCACTCCCCGGTGAGGGTACGGTGGATAGTCCCTACATCATCGCCAGTGCTGACGACTGGAATGCACTTGCCACGAACATCGCCTACTTCAACAGTAGCTTCAACGGCTATCAGGGCAAGCACATACGCTTGGATGCCGACATCAGCGTGACGACGATGGTGGGTACAGGAGACAATGCTAATTCTAATCCTAACACGTTCAGAGGCACCTTCGACGGCGGTGGCAAGACGCTGACGGTGAACTACGACGGTGGAGCAACGTTGAACACTGCCCCGTTCCGCTATGTCGACGGAGCTACCATCCAGAACCTGAAGGTGGCTGGCAGCATCACATCGTCGAGGGCCTACGGAGCCGGTATTGTCGGCTCGGTGATTGGTGCTACGACCACCATCAAAAACTGCTGTGTCAGTGCCACTGTCAACTGCACTTATAGCGGCTCTTCCTCGACATCCGGTTTCGTGGGGCTTGTAGAGACTGGTGCCACAATCAACATTGAGGGCTGTGCTTTTACAGGTAGTCTGACAGGCAGTAATGCTAACTATTGCGCGGGCTTCGTAGCTTATAAGGTGGGAACCATCACCATCAAGGACTGCCTGTTCGCCCCCACCGAGCTGACGGTCAGCGACGATAGATTCGTCACCTTCGTGCGCGGCGGAAACACCACTCGCTGCTACTACACCCAAAGCCACAACTCCGCCCAGGGTACGCAGGCACGCATCGCTGCCACCGTCCCGACCAACCTCAGCAATTTCACAAACTACGGTTTTATGAAGGCATACGAGCACGGCATTCTCTTCGACGGCAAATACTACGGGGCTTCAGCCACCATCAGCCTGGCTAATGAGGGCGACAACAACAGCACGGACATCAGTAATGCTAACAGCTGCATAGCCGACGTAACCCTGACCGACCGCAGGCTCTACAAGGACGGCAAGTGGAACACCATCTGTCTGCCCTTCGACCTCGTGCTCGAGGGTTCACCGCTCGCTGGCGCCGTGGCCCGTCCGCTCAGCGAGGCGAGCATCGACGGTAGCACGCTGAACCTGACATTCGGCGACCCCGTTACGACGCTCGTAGCCGGCACACCTTATATCATTAAGTGGGATGCCGCTGCAACGAACATCGAGGACCCCGTCTTCGATGGCGTGATCATCGACAAGGCCGACCGCAGTTTCTCCAGTGGCTCAGACGACACCCGTGTGCGTTTCGTGAGCACCTACGATGCTATAGCCTTCACCAATGCTGACGCGACCAGCGTCCTGCTGTTGGGTGGTGAGAACACGCTACGCTATGCCAACGCAAGTGCTCACCTCGGTGCCTGCCGCGCCTACTTCAAGATTGGCGACGGTAGCGCAGCAGCACCCGTGAACTCGTTCAACATCGACTTCAGTGACGGTGAAACGACGGGAATCGAAACATTGAACATTGAACGTGGAACGTGGAACGAAGATAGTTGGTACACGCTCGATGGTCACAAGCTCCAGAGTAAGCCGACCGTGAAGGGTATCTATATCCATAATGGTAAAAAACAGGTGATTAAGTAAAATAGAAGCTATGAATAAGAAAGAATATTTGAAGCCTGAGCAGCGCGTCATCGTGCTGCAACAGAAGGCGATGCTGCTGTATGCCAGTAGTACGAATACAAACCTCGGCAAATCGGATGATTTGACTATCGACGATAATCCCACCACCGATCCCTTCTGGGGCAGATAAATAAAGTTATGGAGACAAGATTCAATAAGAAAGCCAAAGTATTCGACATCTGCATTTCTGCCGTTGCCGCGGTGCTCTCAGTGGGCATCATGATTTATGGCGTATTCCATTTCGGTCTGGACAATTCGTGGCCCGAGCTGGTGCTTAACATATTCTACATCGCCTGTCTGGTGATGATGTGGATGTACTTCTTCAACTCCCCACACCTCACCACGCAGCAGTTCAACTACTGGTCGTCGGTGTGTGTGGGTATGACGATACTGTTGCGCGACATCCTCTTCGCACCGCCATTGGCCAACTACCCGCTCCGCCTGATATGCTTCACGCTGTCGGTGCTGCTGCTCTGCACGCTCACCTACTTCTATGCCCGAAAGGATTGGAAGACCTACTCGAAGAGCAACCTGTGGTCTATCTGCATCATCGATATTATCATTGCCTCACTCTACCAAATCGATATCATGTATTTTGAGGCGGCTGACGAATACACCAACTACATGCTGACGGAAATCTGGATTCGACCCACCATCACATACGGACTGGTGGCTTGTTTCGTAACGGAAACCAATGAAGAACCTACAGAATAGATACAAACGATACAAGGAGTGGAAGCTGCAGCCTCATCAGGTGGCGCCGCTCTCAGAGGAGCAGCACGAGTGCGCCACCTGCGGCACCCGCTACGATGGCAACTACTGTCCCCGTTGCGGACAGTCGGCCAAGATAGGGCGCTACTCGTTCAAGAATGCCTTCCTGCTGTTCCTCGATGTCTGGGGCTTGGGCAACCGGGGCATGTTCCGCAGCATCCGCGACCTGATACTGCGTCCGGGTTACATGATCCGCGACTATCTCCGTGGCATGCAGATGGCCTACTTCCCGCCGTTCAAGATGTTCTTCCTGCTCATCGCCTTGTGGCTGGTGGTCGATTCGGGCTTGAACATCCAGTTCGTCAATCGCGATAAACAGAATGAGCAGGAGACTGAGCAAATCTTTTCCCGCTTTAAGCCTAAAGTAACACTGTCTGAGGATGATAAAGCGGATGAAAAAAAGAAGACTGAGGCGCAGGAGAAGGTTGAGAAGAAGACAGGCAAGCCGCTTACTAAAGAGGAAAAGAAGGAGAGGTTTAAACAAGAGTATGAACGAAGATCAGGTGAAGTCGGTGATTGGATTGAACAGCACGGTTCGGTGCTGGTGCTCGCTGGTCTGCTGCTTTTCTCCCTGCCGCTCTTCCTGTTGTTCCGCCACAGTCCTGCCATACCCGACCTGCGACTTTCGGAGTGCTTCGTGGCGATGGTTTATATCACCGATATGATCCTTATCTACGACCTCATTCCCTCACTGCTGTGCTTCAGCGTGAAGGCGGAAATCTACTACGATTTGCTGAGCCTGCTGCTAGCCATTATTCCCATCAAGCAGTTGTCGGGCTATAGCTACTTCAGCACCATCTGGCGACTGGTCGCAGCCTTCATTCCTTTTGTCATTTTATGCCTTCTGCTGGCTTTTGCCGCAGTTGTCATTATAGCTTTCAGTATCGACTTAAAATAACGCATATGAAACAAATCAGACTATTATGGATGCTCGCCGCCATCCTCACCTGCGGCATCATGTTCACCTCTTGTAGCAAAGACGACGGCAACAACGCGGAACAGCAAGCAGAAAAAGAATTCCAGGAAGAACTGGATCAGGCTATGGCGTGGGCGCAAGTCTATGGCCCAACGACACAGCAACTTGCCGAAGAGGTGGCTAAACGCCACAACGGAAAGACCACGCCTCTGAACTACAAGACCCGTGAGAGTACCGAGCGCAAATGCCGTACCGATAATAGCCGTCCCTTCGAACTGAAGGATCTGGCACGCACCACCGTTCTCTGCGAGTATGACTCGTTACTCATCGTCATCGACGACGTGAAAACGACGGCCACCGAGCAAAATATCTTCGGCCGTTACAAGCACCAGACCAGCGACCGCGGCTATTGGGGCGACCTCTTCAATCTGAAGTTCGAATACCTGTATACCGAGATACAGGTCAAGAGCTACCGTAATTTCTATGCGGCAAATCCCGAGGACGTCTGCCGTCCCGTGCTGGGCGACTCGCTCTACAACGTCATCCATACAGAAAGTGGGGTTGAGCCCGGACTCTCACATTACTATTATGAAATCATCCGCGCAGACACCACCAGCGAAGCCACGCGCGAATATTATAAAAAGTTGTGCATCGAATACCATAGTCACTTCGACCCCGACCCCACCGTCACCCAAGCGCCGATATATCAATGAAACCAATAA
Organism: uncultured Prevotellaceae bacterium; assembly: GCA_902800245.1. Classification (GTDB taxonomy): domain Bacteria; phylum Bacteroidota; class Bacteroidia; order Bacteroidales; family Bacteroidaceae; genus Prevotella. The sequence goes on along the minus strand of CADCDY010000125.1, from coordinate 1,623 downwards.
GGTACATCATACTCGTTATTGGCATTACCTTCTGCGGCCAGACGATGGCACAAGGGGGCTTGGTTTCTTTCCTCAAGAAGGTGGGCACCAAGCTTGACTCCATGGCTGTCAAGGGCGTCGACCGAAACTATATCGATGCTCCGGAGAAACCTTGGCAGGTCATCCTGAGAGGCAATGTGAACCAGACCATTGTGAGCATGCATACACAAGGAACCATAGCCGGTCAGGAATATAGTGCCAGGCCGCACCTGAAGACGACGCCCTCGCAGTATCTGGGTCTGTGGGTAGGCTATCGGGGCTATGGTCTGGGCTATACGGTGAATGTCGGTGGTGATAAGGGTAGCAATCTGACGTTCGGTGCTACGGGCGGCTCCTATGGCATCAATGTGCGCATCCGCTCGTTCGAGAACAGCAGCCCGGACTTCAACCTGAACAGCGAGCTTCTGACAGAGGCTGAAATGGACGCATGGAACGACATAGAGATGACAGACCCCATCAGTGTGGAAACGGTCATTGCCGACGGATACTATATGTTTAACGGCAAGCGCTTCTCCTATTCCGCAGCCTACGACCAGTCAGCCATTCAGAAGCGCTCGGCGGGTTCAATCATGGCCGGATTCATGTACAACTATACGAGTATCGACTATGCCTCCGACTCCAATGGCGACCTGGTATATCTGATGGACGGACTGGGCAAGGTAAAGCTCTGGCAGGGCAGCGTTGGCGTTGGCTATGCCTACAACTGGGTTCCCATGCGCGGACTGCTTGTCAACGTCATGTTCATGCCCATGCTGACCTTCATCAACAAGCTCAAGGCCTACGGCTATGCCACCAACATGGAGGAGCTGATGGAAGACCCCACCTTCTGGGACAAGGATATTACCTTCGATGAATGGGATGAATGGTACTATAAGAATATACGTATACAACACGTGGGCGACAAGACATTCAACAGCGGACTGAGCATCGGTTTCGATGCACGCATGTCGCTGACTTACAGTTTTGACCGCTTCTACCTCAATGCCTACGGCCAGTTCAACAATATCCGCTATCATCACGACAGCACCTCCGGATATCTGAACGACTGGTTCATCAACACATCCTTTGGCTTTAGATTTTAAGTCACAAACGTCATGGGGTCGTAAACTAACATCCCCATCGCCCCACGGCCTTGTCGAATCAAGGCTGTGGGGCGATATTATTGTGGGAAGAGGGAAACGTGTATAAAAATGTGATACTAAAAATTTCATTCATAGAAAAGTTTATAAACACTATTCATCTATTCATCATATTGATTAAACTGCTTATATATAGATAGTTACATAATGAATAGTTGTGTCTAACTATTCATTGACTATTCATTTTTTACGTTTAAAATCGTCCTTTTGCGGCTTGAAAAGTAGCTTACTGCTTGAAGTATAGTAAGTTACGCAATAACAAAGATTATTGTAACACTTTGTAACTGCCTGCGTAACAAAGTGTCACCGCCTATGTGACAAAGTGTTTCCGACGTTTTTACAACTGCGAAACACCTTTGCGTCATTCAGCGAAAACAGCAGAATTTCGGCTAAAACCACGAAATAATGAATAGTCAAATCACTATTCATTCCCACTATTCATTCT
>CADCDY010000124.1 GCA_902800245.1 uncultured Prevotellaceae bacterium | reverse complement strand
TTTGTGCCTTCAATGGCTTGTTCAATTAACGAACGCTCTTCGGGTGTCAGTTCATCCATTTGAGCTTCCCAAATACAGGGATTTACCTCTATTTCCTTCATAATCTTTCAATTTTTGTTGCAAATTTAATTATTTTTCTCTACTTTTGCAAAATAATTCAGATTTTTATTCATGAAACGAACTATATTTTCACTTTTCAGCCTGTTTTTGGTGCTCCAAACGGTTCTTTCGCAGTCAATGTCCTGGAATCAGCGCTATCAGGATTATTTCAATCTATACAAGGATATTGCTATTGAACAAATGCAGAAATATCATATCCCTGCAAGTATAACGTTGGCTCAGGGTGTACTTGAATCTGGGGCAGGAAGAAGCGAACTGGCCACTAGAGGCAACAATCACTTTGGCATCAAGTGTAATGGATGGACAGGGCGTAAAGTTTACCATGACGATGACGAGCGTAACGAATGTTTCCGTGCATACGATAATGTTTATGAGAGTTTCATAGACCATTCGGTATTTCTGACTACAAGCAAACGCTATAGCAGCCTCTTTCAACTGAAACTGACTGACTATAAAGGGTGGGCAAAAGGACTGAAGGCCTGTGGTTATGCCACAAGTCCGACTTATGCTACAAAACTGATAGAAATTATCCAGCTCTATAAACTATATCAATATGATACGGCTAAGGAATATGATAAATTCCAAGCTCAGCAGGTTAAGAATGGTGACCTTCGTCATATCTATTTCTTTAACAAAAACTATTATTTGAAAGCTCGTAAAGGCGATACTTTCCGTAGTATAGCAGAAGAAGTGGACATTTCTTATCGCAAACTTGCTAAATATAACGAACGCAATAAAAATGACAAACTGGAAGAGGGAGAAATTGTTTGGTTGAAGAAGAAACGCAGTAAGGCTCCAAAGGACTACAAGGACCGCATGCATTATGTTAAGAATGGAGAGTCAATGTACTCTGTTTCACAACTTTACGGAATAAAGTTAAAGAAGTTATACAAACTAAACGACCTTCCTCCGACCTATCAGATTAGGGTGGGTGAAGCATTAAGACTTAGGTAGTCAGTCTTTCAGTAGATTGTTAAGAAAATTATCCAAATCACTATCGAGGTCTTTCATCAGTTCTTCGTCAATGATGACAATGTCGTCATCGACCAGATAGAGTTCTTCTACATTTTCATGGTCTTCGTCTTCCAACACGAAGGAGTAGGGCTTCAGGATTGACATTTCCTCAATCTGTTTCTTTTGTTTGTTCAAGACATTTCGAATCACTGTAGCCACGTCCTCATAGAATGTATCTTCCTTGTTGTCAATCCATTGTTCTACGACGCAACGGGTAATTTCCTTGTCATCATCATCAAATGCCGTCAATTCACCGGATTCTTGACTGACTCTCAAATGAATGTCTGTCAGTTGATTGGCCTCTTCCATTGGCGGGAATTTCTCGGCTACTTTGCGTAATGCTCGCTCCACTTGTTGAAGCGTTTGTTCGTTTGCTTTCATCTTTTTATGCTTTTATCGGCGCAAAAGTAGGAAAAAAAAGCAGAAAATGCAAACGTTTTCGAGTTTTTTTCAAAAAAACCTAAATATTTACATCTTTAATTCATATTTTTGTCGTACCTTTGCAATTGCAAATATGAGATTGCAAAACTAATGAGTACTAAGATAAGTCATTCGGGGGTCATAGAGCGTATTGAAAAGGATAGGGTGCAAGTGCGCATTGTCCAGACGTCAGCCTGTGCTGCCTGTAAAGTAGCCGGATACTGTAATGCATCAGAGTCAAAAGAAAAGTTGATTGATGTGTTTTGTGCTAATAGTGTTGCTTACGAACTAGGGCAGCATGTGGTGGTAAACGCCTCTGGTAGTGTTGCAGCACGTGCCTTACTATGGGGATTCGGACTCCCGTTTATAGTTCTTATTGCTGTGCTGATAGTTGTATTGTTGCTGACGTCTAACGAAGGTGTTGCCGCGTTATGTGCTTTGGCTGCTCTTATTCCATACTATTTAGTATTGTGGCTGATGCGCAATCGGATGCGCCAACAGCTTAATTTTTGGATAGAATAAACATATTAAAACAAATAATAAAAAACTAGTAACTTTATGAATTTCATTTTGATTGCAGTATTAGTGCTGGGCGCTATCGGATTGATTGCAGCCTTGGTACTGTATGTCTGCTCCAAGAAGTTCTATGTCTACGAAGACCCCCGCATAGCTCAGGTTACTGAGCAACTGCCGGGTGCCAACTGCGGTGGATGTGGCTTCGCTGGATGTGGCGGCTTGGCTGATGCCCTTGTTAAGGGTGCCGATGCTGGCAGTCTTGAGGGACTGATGTGTCCTGTGGGCGGACAAGAAGTGATGGGTAAGGTGGCCGATCTCTTAGGAATGGCCATTGCCAACGGTGAACCGATGGTTGCCGTAGTACGTTGTAACGGAACCTGCGAGATGCGTCCGAAAATAGCCGAGTATAGTGGTTTGCGCACTTGTGCTGCCATGAACTCATGTGGTGCTGGCGAGACGGCTTGCGGATTCGGTTGTCTGGGCTGTGGTGACTGCGTCGCTGCTTGTCAGTTTGACGCCATCCACATGAATCCTGAGACCGGACTTCCCGAGGTCGATGAAGAGAAGTGTGTGGCTTGTGGCGCTTGCGTCAAGGCTTGTCCGCGTCACATCATCGAGCTCCGCAAGAAGGGACCAAAGGGACGCAAGGTCTTTGTGTCATGTGTCAACAAGGACAAAGGTCCTGCAGCCATGAAGGCTTGTAAGGCTGCTTGCATCGGTTGCGGTAAGTGTGAGAAGGAGTGTCAGTTTGGTGCCATTACCATTGAGAACAACGTATCGTACATAGACTTCAACAAGTGTCGTCTGTGCCGTAAGTGCGTAGCCGTTTGTCCTACCAAAGCTATCCACGCTGTTAATTTCCCGGCACCCAAGCCTGCGCCCACACCAGCGCCCGAAGCTACTGTGCCCAGCGATTCAGTCGCTGGGGAAAAACCTGCTAATGAAAAGAAGGAGGAACAAGCATGAAGATAAAGACATTTAGTATTGGTGGTATTCACCCCGAAGAGAATAAGCTGACCCATGACGTTGAAACCAAGTTGGCTGCATTGCCTCAGCAAGCTATTTTTCCGCTTGGCCAGCACATTGGCGCACCTGCCAAACCTGTTGTCGCCAAGGGTGACAAGGTGAAGGTAGGGACGATGATTGCCGAGGCCGGTGGTTTCGTTTCGGCTCCTATTTATTCATCAGTAAGTGGTACCGTTTTCAAGATTGATACCGCTATCGATGCTACCGGCTATCGTAAGCCCGTTATTATTATTAATGTAGAGGGTGACGACTGGGAAGAAAGCATCGACCGGTCTGACAAACTGGAACTGGTGAAGGATCATCCTGAACTCACTCCCGAAGAGATTGTGAACCGTATCAAAACTGCTGGTGTTGTCGGAATGGGCGGTGCCTGTTTCCCCACCTTCATCAAGCTCTGTCCACCACCTACTGCGAAGGCAGAGTGCGTCATCATTAATGCCGTTGAGTGCGAGCCCTATATTACCGCTGACTTCCGTCTGATGATGGAACATGCCGACGAGATTCTCGTGGGTTTGGAACTGCTGATGAAGGGTGCCAAGGTCACCAAGGGCTACATTGGTATCGAAACCAACAAGATGCCCGCCATCGAGTTGCTCACCCGTAAGTGTGCTGAGGTGTTTGGCAGCTCAGAATACAGCGTCGAGGTCGTCCCCCTGAAGCAACGCTATCCGCAGGGCGGTGAAAAGCAACTCGTTGATGCCGTCATCAATCGTCAGGTACCAGCACCTCCTGCCATTCCTGTCAACGTTGGTGCTATTGTGCAGAACGTTGGAACGGCCTTTGCCGTCTATGAGGCATGTATGAAGAACAAACCCCTCTTCGAGCGCTATACCACCGTTACGGGCAAGAAGTTGGCTAACCCCGGCAACTTCCTTGTTCGTATGGGTACGCCGATGAAGGATCTGATTGACGCTTGTGGCGGTATGCCCGAGGGCGACAACAAGTTGCTGGCTGGTGGCCCGATGATGGGTAAGGCGCTGACGTCTACCGAAGTGCCCATCTGCAAGGGTACCAACTCGGTGACCATTATCTCTGGCGAGGAGGCTTTCCGCAAGGAGCCTAATCCCTGTATCCGCTGTGCCAAGTGTGTCAGCGCTTGTCCGATGGGACTCGAGCCCTACTTATTGGCAAAGCTTGCTGCCGTTCAGAATTGGGAACGTGCCGAGCATGAAGAAGTCGTCAGCTGTATCGAGTGTGGCTCGTGCCAGTTCACGTGTCCCGCCCATCGTCCGCTGCTCGACAACATCCGTCAAGCTAAGGCTACCGTCATGGGAATCATCCGTGCCCGTGCTGCTGCCGCTCAGAAAAAGTAATAATATAAAAAGGTAAAAAATACAATGGGAAAATTAATTGTATCACTATCGCCTCACGCACACGGGACTGACACCGTTGAGAAAAACATGTACGGGGTCATCATTGCCCTCATACCTGCTTTGCTCGTGTCGTTCTATTTCTTCGGCATTGGCTCGGCCATTGTCTGTGCTACGAGTGTTGCGGCCTGCGTCTTCTTCGAGTGGGCCATCAATAAGTTTATGATGAAAAACGAGCGTACGACCGTTTGCGACGGCTCGGCTATCCTGACTGGTTTGCTGCTCGGTTTCAACCTCCCCAGCAACCTCCCCATCTGGATTATCATCATCGGTGCGTTGTTTGCCATCGGTGTGGCCAAGATGACGTTCGGCGGACTGGGCAATAACCTCTTCAATCCCGCATTGGTGGGACGTGCTGCCCTGTTGGTGGCCTTCCCTGCTCAGATGACTACTTGGCCGAAGGTTGGTCAGCTTACGAGTTATCTCGATGCTGAAACGGGTGCTACACCTCTTTATATTATGAAGGAAGCCATCAAGCACGGTGACGCCTCGATGCTCGACCAGCTGCCCTCATCGCTCGACCTCTTCCTGGGTAACCATCCCGATGGAGCTGGTGCCATGGGTGAGATTTGTGCGTTGGCTCTGTTGTTGGGCCTGGCCTACATGCTTTGGAAGAAGATCATTACATGGCACATTCCCGTCTCGATTATCGGTACGGTGTTCATCCTTGCTGCTCTGATGCATTTGGCTAATCCCGCCTATGCCGACCCGTTTGCAGTCATCTTCTCCGGTGGTCTGATGCTTGGTGCCATCTTCATGGCTACTGACTATGTGACGAGCCCGATGACCGCCAAGGGACAGCTCATCTACGGTGTGGCCATCGGCGTGCTGACCATCGTCATCCGCAATTGGGGAGCCTATCCCGACGCCTCTTATTAACACTTATGTCAAACCAAAACGTTTCGGGGAGGTCGCAAAATGAAGAAACTTGAATCATCTTTAATGAATATGGTGCTGGTACTGACGCTGGTAGCAGTCATCATGGGTGGCATCCTCGCGTTTGTAAACCATCTCACTGAGGGCCCCATTGCAGAACAGAAGGAAAAGGCGCTGGCCGACGGTATCAAGGCCGTTATGGCATGCAACGACCTCAAGGTGGCAAAGACCGACGAGGTGAAGCAGAACGACGCCAAAGGCAAGGAGATGACGTTCACCGTCTATCAGATTCAGAATGCCCAGGGCAACGACATCGGTGCGGCTGTCGAGAGTACTACCATGGGCTTCGGCGGCGACTTGAAAGTGCTCGTCGGTTTCGACCCCGAAGGAAAGATTCTGGGTTATACACTGCTCGAACATGCTGAGACGCCGGGCTTGGGCGCCAAGGCTGACAAATGGTTCCAGAAGGACCAGAAGGGCGACATCATCGGTAAAGATCCTAAGGAACCGCTGACCGTTTCGAAGGACGGTGGTCAGGTTGATGCCATCACGGCCTCGACCATTACCAGCCGTGCCTTCCTCTTGGCTATCAACAATGCTTACAACGCCTACAAGGCTACGCCCGCTACGGACGGCGAAACTGGTGCAACGAAACAAAATCAGTAATAAACTATGAATTATATATCAATTATCAAGAATGGCATCGTCAAGGAGAACCCCACGTTCGTCCTGATGCTCGGTATGTGTCCCACGCTGGCCACTACCACCTCTGCCATGAACGGTATGTCGATGGGCTTGGCAACGATGGCCGTACTCATCTGCACCAACGTTGTGATTTCGTGCCTGAAGAGTGTTACGCCTGACAAGGTGCGCATCCCCGTATTCATCGTGGTCATTGCCGCCTTCGTGACGATGTTGCAACTGGTCATCAAGGCCTATTTGCCCGATATCGATGCCGCGCTGGGACTGTTCATTCCGCTGATTGTCGTAAACTGCATCATCCTCGGTCGTGCCGAGGGTTTTGCCAGTAAGAATTCTCCTGTTGCATCGCTGTTTGACGGCATTGGTATCGGCCTCGGCTTCACCCTAGGTCTGACGCTGTTGGGCATCTGCCGCGAGGTGCTGGGTTCTGGTTCCGTCTTCGGCTTCACGCTGTTGCCTGAGACCTACAACATCCTGCTCTTTGTGCTCCCTCCGGGTGCTTTCATCATGTTGGGATTCCTCATTGCGATTGTCAATAAGCTAAGGTCGTAATAACGAAATAACGTAATAACGAAATAACGACAACTATGGAATATATATTGATTTTCATTAGCGCGATATTCGTCAACAATATCATCCTGTCGCAGTTCCTCGGCATTTGTCCGTTCCTCGGCGTGTCGAAGAAGGTCGATACCTCGCTGGGTATGTCTGCCGCAGTGGCTTTCGTGCTGACGCTGGCCACCATCGTCACGTGGTTGGTACAGACCTATGTGCTGGAGCCCAACGGACTGCAATATCTGCAGACCATCGCCTTCATCCTTGTCATCGCATCGTTGGTGCAGATGGTCGAGATTATCCTCAAGAAGGTGTCGCCTGCACTCTATCAGGCATTAGGCATCTTCCTGCCGCTCATCACCACCAACTGCGCCGTGCTGGGCGTCGCTATCCTCGTCATTCAGAAGGACTACAACCTGCTACAGTCGGTCGTTTACGCCTTCTCGACGGCTATTGGCTTCGGACTGGCACTGACCGTCTTTGCTGGCATGCGCGAACAACTTGAATTGGTGAAGATTCCCAAGGGCATGCAGGGCATGGCCATCGTCATGCTCTCCGCTGGATTGCTGAGCCTTGCCTTCATGGGCTTCTCGGGCGTCGATGGCGGATTGAAGGTCCTCTTCGGCCTCGACTGATTCCTCTCAGGGAATACCATTCTCCGCTTTGGCGGAGTGTGGCGTTCTCTCTTTGAGAGTGTGGCCTTGCAATGCAATCCATTTTACCGGCACTAAACTCAGACTTTACTGCCACTAAAGTCGAGGTTTAGGGCCGGTAAAGTGTTTTTTCCGGTTTTCTGTGTTGTATTTCGGAAAAAATGTGTAACTTTGTGCCGTATTATCGAAAGTTCTCAACCAAAACGGAATAAGGACAACAGATGAATAAACGAGTGAAGAAATGGATTAAGCGCGTGCTGCTGTGGGGGATTGCACTGCCCGTGGCACTTGTTATTGCATTATATGTTGCTATTGATTGCTTGCCAGATGAGTATGGCGATCGTGCTGCGAACTGGTGTCTATCGTTGTTTATTCCTATTCAAGACTATGAAGCGGCAAGTAAGGATGCTGACCTGATATTTGACCAGATAAATCTTAAAAACTTTGATGCGGCACTCACCGTCTGCGACAGCCTCGAAGGACGTTCGAAGTTACCCGCGACATCGCTCAATGACATCAGGGCAGGCATATATATACGACAGAAACAGAACAAGGTTGGGGAATTCTATCTTAGAAAAGCATTGGAGTCTTTTACTGGTGATGATTATGAGTTGTCTGACTATGCTTCAGTAGGATGTCAACTCAGTATCCTGCTAAATACCAAGAACGACTATGATGGAGCATTGAAAGTACTCATGACTGTCATCGCAACGATCAAGGAACATGAGGCCAATCTCTTTGTGTTTAACCGTGATTTGTCCTATTTGTTAATGTTGATGGGCAGAAACTTGGTGGCCTTAGGCCGCTTCGATGAAGGCGAGCAACAATTCCAGGAAGCCATAGAGAGCTACAAACGCAATGAGTCGCGGTATGAAATTGGTACTGATTTCACCAACGACACCACCTTCTACAACGTTAGGCAACAGGTCGCTGCAATTGCCTCACTGGCGTATCTCAACAAGGGGCTTTACGACCGTGCCGCTTCCTGGCTCGAAGAGAGCAAGGCGACCCTCCCTTATCTTCAGGAGCACTGCGACTCGGCTCTGCTAAACATTGGCTCCCGCCTCTTTCTCCTGCAAATCACTGAGGCGCGGCTGCTGGCACATCAAGGCAAGACGGAAGAAGCCGAAAAGGTATTTCGTCAGTGTTACGATGCCAGTCTTGACATGGGCGAGACGACAAAGCACGAATGTGCCAAGTATCTGCTTGAGACCCACCAATGGCAGGAGGTTATCGACCTGTATCACAGGAGAGACTCGTCAGACACCGACTCTACGCAGATGACTCTCGACGGCATTACCCAAACACTCGTCCCGCAGTACAACGCATGGCGCAATATGGGTAACAACCAAAAGGCAATTGCGATGGCCGACAGCATTACCAGTGTCCTTGACAGTGCCGTTGTGCGCTGGCGCAACAGCGACGCCATGGAGCTTGCCACCATCTACGACACGCAGGGCAAGGAGGCGCAGATTGCACAGAAGCAGGCAGCGCTGACGCGACTTTGGTGGATTGCCACGATGGTTGTGCTCGGACTGGTGATTCTGTCGTTCATCATCTACACCATCTACCGCCGCCGCATCACGAAGATGCAGGCTGTGCAGGAGCGCATAGAATCGGAACTGCGCATTGCCCGCGACATCCAGATGTCAATGGTGCCGAGTTTGTTCCCTGAACGTGAGGGTTTGGATATGTTTGCCTCGATGACCCCTGCCAAGGAGGTTGGTGGCGACCTGTACGGCTATCTGTTGCAGGGCGACAAGCTCTATTTTGCCGTTGGCGACGTGTCGGGCAAGGGTGTGCCCGCTTCGCTGTTCATGGCGCAAGCCACGCGACTGTTCCTGACCCTCGCCAAGCAAGGCATGATGCCCGCAGAAATCTGCACCCACATGAATGATGCCCTCAGTGGCGACGACAACGAGAATGGTATGTTCGTCACCCTCTGGCTCGGATTGGTTGACGCCCATCGGCCTCTTCCCAAGTCTCGAATATGAAGGTGAGGAGATAGCCTCTATCAAGGGCCGTCCACTGTTCATCTATACCGACGGATTGAACGAAGCAGAGAACCCGCAGCATGAACAATTCGGCGACGACCGCCTGCTGGAGTTCCTGCGCAATACGCATTTCGATACTGCCCAGCAGGTTATTGAAGCGCTCAAGGCTGAAGTGGAAAACCACCGCAATGGTGCCGAACCAAACGACGACCTGACGATGATGTGTTTGAAAGTAGAGAGATTATGATAGAAGTGAGAGTAAAGGATAGTGCTTTGCGCGAGGCGGCAGGCGAGGGAATGGATGCCTTCGTGGACTGTTTTGTCGGTGCGATAAAGGAGACCATTGGCGGCGAATTGACTGCCGAAACGATGGTTGAGTTGAACAGCGACCAAGTGACGCTGTTGGCTTGGGATGTGTTGCACGAAGAGGTGATGGACGGTGGTTTCGTACAGCTGATTCACAACGGCTACGGCCCGTTTATCTTTAAGAATCCGTTGGCCAAGGCATTGAAACTATGGGGATTGCGCGAATTGTCCAAGCTGATATATAGCGCGCATACATTATATATAAAATATGGTGAGCAGATAGAACGCGACTGCACGGACGACGAGTTCATGGCGCTGTTCGAGCAGTTCCCCGAGTTCGACGACTTGGACGATACGTTCGTTGAGGAAGAAGAAAACTGGACTGCCGACATTGCTCACTATATCGACGAGCATATTGAACGATTTGCAACGATTGAAACATGAACTTTTGGAGCAGCGAGAGCAGAATCGAACTCGTTCGAATTTTGCCGAGTCGTGACAAAAGTCATTGAATTATGAAATAATTACAATGAATAAAGAAGAAGAACTGGTCAGGAAGAAGAGTCCTGTCAACATAAAGAACAAAAAGGCGGGTTTCGAGTATTTCTTCATCGAGACCTACACCGCTGGCATCGTGCTTACGGGTACGGAAATCAAGAGTATCCGTCTAGGCAAGGCGTCGCTGGTGGACACGTATTGTACCATCATCAACGGTGAGCTGTGGGTGAAGGGCATGAACATTTCGCCCTACTTCTATGGGTCGTATAACAACCACGAGATGAAGCGCGACAGGAAGTTGCTGTTGACGCGCCGTGAGATTCAGAAACTGGCCTCGGCAACGAAGCAGACGGGTTATACCATTGTGCCGTTGTTGGTATTCATCGACGAAAAAGGCCGTGCGAAGATGGACATTGCGCTCTGCAAGGGTAAGAAGGAGTTTGACAAGCGCCAGACCCTGAAGGAGAAGGAAGACCGCCGCGAAATGGACCGCGCAATGAAGAAGTACAAGTAAGAAGTTTAAGGAATTTAAGTAGTTCAAGAATATGAGAAGATTATTGACGATAGTATTGTTGATGTTTGCGCTGGTTGTGTTGGCGCAGCACAAGAGAGAGTTCCGCGGTGCGTGGATTCAGTGCGTGAACGGACAGTTCAAGGGCATGGGTACCGAGGCGATGAAGAAGACGCTGACCTATCAGCTGAACGAATTGCAGAAAGACGGTTGCAACGCCATCATTTTTCAGGTTCGCCCCGAGTGTGACGCGCTCTATGAGAGCAATATCGAGCCTTGGAGCTACTATCTGACTGGCGAACAGGGCACCAAGCCCTATCCTTATTGGGATCCGCTGGCGTGGATGGTCAACGAGTGCCACAAGCGCGGCATGGAGCTGCACGCATGGATTAATCCCTATCGTGCCAAGACGAAAGTGGCGCACAGCAATGCCCGTAACCACGTCGTCGTGCAACATCCTGAGTGGACCTTCCAGTACGACGGTCTGACGCTGTTGGATCCTGCCCAGCAGGCCTGCCGCGACTACATCTGCGACGTTGTCCGCGACATTGTGACGCGCTATGATGTCGACGGTTTACACATCGATGACTACTTCTATCCCTATCCTGTGGCAGGCGTAAAAATTCCCGACGATGCACAGTATCGCGCCAACAGCAACGGCATCAACAATCGTGGCGACTGGCGCCGCTATAACGTCAATCTGTTTATCGAACAGCTCTACCGCACCGTTCACGACGCCAAGCCGTGGGTGAAGGTCGGTGTTTCGCCCTTCGGCATCTATCGCAATCAGAAGAGCGACCCCAACGGCAGTCGCACCAACGGTTTGCAGAACTACGACGACCTCTATGCCGACGTGCTGCTTTGGGATGCCAAAGGTTGGATGGACTATTGCGTGCCTCAGATCTATTGGGAGATTGGCAATCGTGCGGCGGACTACGACGAACTCATCCATTGGTGGAACAAGCATCTGACGAAGAGCGATTTGTACATTGGTGAAGACGTCGAGCGCACCGTAAAATTCTCTGACCCGAAAGACCCCAACTGTCATCAGCAGGCTGCCAAGATGTCGCTCCACCAGCAGCTGCCTCGTGTAAAGGGTACCGTGCTGTGGTATGCAAAGGCCGCAGTCGATAATGTCGGTAATTACGGCACTAATCTGCGTAAGGTCTATTGGCGCACACCGGCTCTGCAGCCAGTCATGGAACATATCGACAAAAAAGCGCCCAAGAAGGTTCGCAAACTGAAACACTTCAATTTCGACGGCCAACACGTGTTGATGTGGTTGCCTCCCAAGGGCAAGGACTGGAAGGATGAAGCCACACGCTATGCCGTCTACCGTCTCGATAAGGGCGAGCCGACGAGTAACCTTGACGGTGCTCACCTGAAGACCATCACTGCCAATCCTTTCTACGAGGTGCCTGCCAACGAACAGCTGCCGTGCGTGTACATCGTCACAGCCCTCAACCGCCTGCAGAACGAGAGCAAGGCCGCAAAGGCGAAGGTTAAGTAGTAGTGGTGAGAGGTAAGAGAGGTCCTATTTTAGGGCCTCTTTTATGTATTTCGGGGTGTAGCCTTTTTTGCTCTTGGCTACGGTCTCAGGCGTTCCTGTCGTGAGGATGGTGCCTCCGCCGCGACCGCCTTCTGGGCCCATGTCAATAATCCAGTCGGCCAACTTGATGACGTCCAGGTTGTGTTCAATGATGATCACCGTGTTGCCTTTGTCCACCAGCGTTTGCAGCACACCCATCAGGATGCGGATGTCCTCGAAGTGCAGGCCTGTCGTGGGTTCATCCAGGATATACAGCGTTTTGCCCGTATCCTTCTTCGACAGTTCTGTGGCGAGCTTTACGCGCTGGCTCTCACCGCCCGACAGCGTCGTCGAAGGCTGTCCCAGTTTGATATAACCCAGTCCGACGTCCTGAATGGTTTTGATTTTCCGCAGGATGTCCGGCACGTTCTCGAAGAATTCGCAGGCCTGATTGATGGTCATATCCAGCACGTCAGCTATCGACTTGCCCTTGAACCTCACCTCCAGCGTCTCGCGGTTGTATCGCTTGCCGTGACATTCCTCGCACGGCACTTGGATGTCGGGCAGGAAGTTCATCTCGATGGTCTTGTAACCATTGCCGCCACACGTCTCGCATCGACCGCCCTTCACGTTGAACGAGAAGCGGCCCGGCTTGTAGCCGCGAATCTGCGCTTCGGGCAGGTTCACAAACAAGCTGCGGATATCCGAGAACACGCCCGTATATGTCGCAGGATTCGAACGTGGCGTACGTCCGATGGGACTCTGGTCAACGTTCACCACCTTGTCAATATGTTGCAGTCCCTCGATGCTTTCGTAGGGCATCGGAGCCTGTAGCGAGCGGTAGAAATGCTTCGATAGGATGGGGTAGAGCGTTTCGTTGATGAGTGTCGACTTGCCCGACCCCGACACGCCTGTAACGACGATGAGCTTGCCTAAGGGGAATTCTGCGGTGACGTTCTTCAGGTTGTTGCCGGTGCAGCCGCGGAGCACCAATGATTTGCCGTTGCCTTCGCGGCGGTAGGTCTTGTTGGGGTCGGCAGGCAGGGTAGGGAGGGGAATGCGCATTTTGCCATTCAGGTATTGCGCCGTGATGGTGTCCGTCTTCAGCATCTCGTCGATAGTGCCTTGGAACACCACTTCGCCACCCTTGCGCCCTGCCTTCGGACCGATATCGACAATATAGTCTGCCTGTCGCATCATGTCTTCGTCGTGTTCTACGACGATGACCGTGTTGCCCAGGTCGCGCAACTCCTTCAGCGACGTGATGAGCCGTTGGTTGTCGCGCTGGTGCAGACCGATGCTGGGCTCATCCAGGATATATAGCACGTTCACCAGTTGGCTGCCGATTTGCGTCGCCAGACGGATGCGCTGACTCTCGCCGCCCGACAACGATGCCGACTGGCGGTTCAGAGCCAGATAGTCCAGTCCCACATCGAGCAGGAAATCCAGTCGCGTGCGTATCTCCTTCAGTATCTCTGTGGCAATCTGCTGTTGCTGGTGGTCCAGGTGCTGTTCACATTCGTCCAGCCATGCGCGCAACTCGTTCAGGTCCATCGTTGCCAGCTCGGAGATGTTCTTGTCCCAGATCTTATACGACAGCGCCTCGCGGTTCAGTCGCAGGCCGTGACATTCGGGACATTCCCTTTCGGCCAAAAACTGGTCGGCCCATTTCTGTCCGCCCGCCGTGTCGTCGTTCTCCATCACCGAGCGCAGGTATTTCACCACGCCGTCGAAATCGACGAAGTAGTCGCTCGACGTGTGCACCAGTTCCTTACTGATGCGCACTGGGTCCAGCGTGCCGTAGAGAATCTCGTTCATCGCCTCGTCGGGAATATCCTCAATGCGCGTCTTCAGCGTACAGTCATACTCCTGCAGGATGGCGTCAATCTGCCAGAATATCATCTGGTTCTTGTATTTTCCCAACGGCGCAATACCGCCCTCATAGATGGTGTGCTTGCGGTTGGGAATCACCTTGTTGATGTCTATTTCGTTGATATATCCCAGTCCCTTGCAGCGCGGACAAGCCCCTTGCGGAGAGTTGAACGAAAACGTGTTGGGCGCCGGTTCACTGTAGGAGATGCCCGTCGTGGGACACATCAGCCGGCGTGAGAAATACCTCACCTTACCCGTGTCGTAGTCCATCACCATGATAAGGCCTTCGCCCTGTTTCATGGCAATCTGCACGGTCTTCTTCAGGCGTTCGTCGGCACCTTTCACGGCCATGCGGTCAACAACTACTTCGATGTCGTGATTCCTGTATCGGTCCACCTTCATGCCCTGCGTCAGTTCCTGCAGTTCGCCGTCCACGCGGATATGCAGATAGCCTTTCTTCCGCATGCTCTCAAACAGCTCACGGTAGTGACCCTTACGGCCTTGCACCAGCGGCGCCAGTATCAGTATCTTCCGACCCTGATAGTCGTTCGTGATCATCTCGATGACCTTCTCCTCCGTGTATTTCACCATCGGCTCGCCGGTCTCGTAGCTGTATGCCTTGCCGGCACGCGCAAAGAGCAGGCGCAGGTAGTCGTACACCTCCGTCGTCGTGCCTACCGTCGAGCGCGGGTTCTTGTTCGTCGTCTTCTGCTCGATGCTGATGACGGGCGACAGTCCGGTAATCTTGTCCACGTCGGGACGCTCCATGCCTCCGAGGAAGTTGCGTGCGTAGGCCGAAAACGTCTCGATATAGCGGCGCTGACCCTCGGCAAAGATGGTGTCGAAAGCCAGACTCGACTTTCCGCTTCCGCTCAGTCCGGTGACGACCGTCAGCGAGTTGCGCGGAATTTCGACGTCTATGTTCTTGAGGTTATGTACGCGTGCGCCCCAGACGTTGATTTTCGTGTCGCTCATGGTTATTGTTCCGAGTTGTTCGTGTCGTCGTTATGGCGTCTTATCAGGTTCACGTCGCGGCGGATGTTATATTCCTTGCCGTCGGCTCCGCGCGCATTCACCAGTACGAAATAGACGCCGTCTTTCACTGGGCTGCCGTTGTATGTGCCGTCCCAGCCTTCGTCAATGTTCGTCCATTCATACAACTTCTGACCCCAGCGGTTGAAGATGTAGGCATGGAATTCTACGATGCTCTTGTAACCGCCCGTCTTGCCGTGCGGCTTGGCACGGTAGATGTCGTTGTGGCCGTCGCCGTTGGGCGAGAAGGCGTTAGGCATCTCCAGATGACTTTCCGAGATGGTCACATTGATGCTGGCCGAATCCACCACCTCCTCCTGATATCTGACTATCAGCGTCACCCTCGTCAGTCCCGACTCCGTGAAGGTGTGTTCGGGATTCTCTTCGTAACGCACATACGTGTTCTGGCCGTCCACGCCGTTATGCACGAAGCGCCATTCCAGCGTGCTTCCCGCTTCGAGGTCGCTTGCGTTCGCCTCGAATCGTACGAGCAGCGGTGCTTCGCCCGTCACGGCAACCGAGTCCACCACCTCCTCTCCGTCCTTTGTGTAGTATGCCTTCGGATTGATGGTGGCCCACGCTGCCGTTGCCGCCATCACCATCGCCATTGTCAATAGGGTTCTTATCTTTTTCATACTTCGTTTTCTTATGAGTCAGAGCGCAAAGGTACGAATAAGTGAGCAAAGAACCAAAGGAAAACGCGTTTTTCTTTGTTCTTTCGAACGAAAGTAACTTCTCCAAGGGAGAAATGTTCTAAAATAGGGTGCAAAGATACTTATTTTTTTAGACAAAAGAACAAAAGAAACATAAAAATTATGAATTATGCATTATGCATTATGAATTATTTTGTATCTTTGCACACGGACAATTTCCAAAAATGGATATATGAACACAATCAGACTTCGCTATTTGACGCTGGTGCGCTCGCTGCCGTCATTTTCCTGTCTGGATGCGGAGGAAATACCAAAGAACAGGAAAGGCAGCGCAGGGAAGCAGAAGACATGGTCTATGCGGCCTATCTCGACAAGGACTACCCACGTATCATAGAACTGGTGGACAGTTTCAAGCCGCTGGGAAGTTTCACCGAGGGCAAGGCCTGTTACTGGATGGGCTACGCCTATGACCGTATGATGCAGAAACGCATGGCAGAGCTATACTGGAAGACGGGTATCGCCGCTGTAGAGAACTCTACTGACGACGAGGACGTGCGGGTGTATGCCGGCATTACCAACCGCCTGACGGGCCTTTTGAGTACATGGACTGAATTCGAAGCCGCCCTGAAAGTGGCCATACCCGCTACAGAAAGGCTAAAAAGCCTGGGACGCGACACGACCAGCGAATACACCAACATGCTCATCTATATCGGCTGTAGTCAGAGCCGTCTGGGATTGAGTGATGACAAGACCGACAATCGTCTGGAAGAAGCTTATAGCGCCCACATCTACAATATCCATAAACACCCGAATGCCATCAGTTTCCGCGATGCTATCGTGGGCGTGATTAACATCAGCTACAACTATCTGGAAATAGCCGACTATAAGAAGGCTGTATTATGGCTTGAGCGCCTGAACCAGTTGATCGACGGATATGAGAAGCAGGCTGACGCGCGACCTGACTATAGCAACAAACAGCGGGCACGCTACAACATCTATTTAGCCAGAGCCTTAGAGGGTATGGGGCGCAAGGACGAAGCCGCCGAGGCCTACAGGCTGTTTTGCCAGACAGATTTCTTCCGGACGGCAGAAGGCAAGATACTGGCCAGCGACTATCTGCGACTGGCAGGACGTTGGCAGGATGCTGCCGACAACTTCGGAAGCCTGGATGAAATGATGAAAGAGTTCGGCACCAGCTATTCGTTGGAGAACATACAGAAAATGCTCCTAAAGAAGTATGAAGTCAATAAGAAGGCCGGACGAATCGACACGGCCCGTGCCGTGAGCTTAAGTATCACCGAACGGCTCGACTCGGCCATCACCCTCTCGCGCATCGCCGAAGCCCGTGAAGAGGCGGCTGTACACCAGAAGGAACTGGAGATGACAGCCGAGAATGAGCGTTACGTTCGCCAGCGCCACATCGGACGACTGATTGGTATGGCGGCAACCATTCTGTTCCTCCTCGTCTACATCATCGTGCGCCACCGCATGGGAGTCCGTCTGAGAAAGGCCCACAACGACCTGCATTGCCCGCGACATACAGATGTCGATGGTGCCCAGCGTGTTCCCCAACGTAGAGGGTCTCGATATGTATGCCTCGATGACACCCGCCAAGGAGGTGGGTGGCGACCTGTACAACTTCCTCTGGAAAGGCGACATGCTCTATTTCTGCATCGGCGATGTCAGCGGCAAGGGTGTGCCCGCATCGCTCTTCATGACACTGGCCACGCGCGGATTCCTGACCCTGGCTTCGACAGGGAGAAAACCTGCCGAGATAGCCACCCGCTTGAATGCCGAACTGTCGGATAACAACGAGATGGGCATGTTTGTCACCATGTTCATCTGCATGTACGACCTAAAACAAGGACGGATAGAGTATTGCAATGCCGGGCACAATCCTCCCGTCATCGGCAATGCCGAGGGGCAATACGCCTTCCTCGATGTCAAGGAGGCCAATGCCCCTATCGGACTATGGCCCGACCTGGAATATGTAGGCGAAGAACGAAGCCGAGAACCGCCAGCAGGAACAGTATGGCGAAGACCGTATCATCCAGTTGATGACGTCGCACGCTTCTCTAAGTATGCGCGACATCATCGAAGCCCTCAAGGCCGACACCGACCAGTTCCGCGACGGCGCCGAGCAGAACGACGACCTCACCATGCTCGCCTTCCGCATCATCAACAGACAATAGAACTCATCCAATGCAAAAAAAATAAGATCCCCATGATCTTCGGATTTAGCAGATTTTTCGCTTTAATGTCGGTAAGTCACTGAGATATTGGTTTTATTGTCAGATGTCGCTCGTAGCGGGCGGGCTTGACCTGATAGCCGGGCAGCACATAGCAGGCCGTACAGCCTACGCCTGTGGTGTTGTAGTCCAGGTTCAGGGTGATGCCGTCCTGTTTTTGCAATTGGTAGGTATATACCGCCTTCGTCAGGTTGTCGGTGCTGTAGTGGTAGGCGTTGAAGTTGAACGGCTCATCCATCGCAAAGCGCAGTCCCAGTCCAGATTTATTGCTCATGGCAAGCCAGCGGTTGTCGCACCGCAGGCCGCAGTCCTGTGGAATGAGGTAGGGTTCGAACATATCGTCCACATTGTTCTCATAGATGCCGATGGCATAGCCGGTCTTGCGGTCTGGATAGTTCTCCTCAGGTCCACGGCCGTACCACTTCACCTGTTGCAACGGGTCGATGAGCGTCATGGTCAGTCCGATGCGGGGCAGGAGAGCAGGCATCGGGCCTTCGGGCTCAAGGATGTGATGCAGGGCGATGGTTCCGTCGCCGTTGATGCGGTATTCATAGACCTCAGAGAAGCCTGAATAGCGCAGGCCGGTGATATAGGCATCGAGCGATGTGTTGACGGGTGCCCCGAATTGTGAGAAACAGCGTACGTTGATATACACCTGACCGTTGGCTTCGAAGGCCTGACAAGAGATGGGGATGCGGGTGATGGCATCCAGGTTGTTGCTGTAGAACTCGTTGGCTATCTGCCCGCCGTTCCAGGGCTTGCGGTTGTTGTAGGTGATGTTCCATTGATCCCAGCCGTCAACTTCAAGTGCCAACGGTGCACGCCAGACGTTCAACTGCATTGGCGACTTGAGCAGTTCCTGTCCGCCCTGTCGGATGCTGAAGAGTTGGCCGTCGGGTGTGAAAGTGTAGGAGAAGCCTTCTCCGCTCACGGTGATGGAGTCGTTTGTCTGGCTCAACACAGCCTTCCCAACGGTTTTGTCAGACGGTGTGGCCAACTGTTGCCAAGGCAGTTCCAACTGGTCCCACGCAGCCACGTGCCCCTTCTGCGCCCATAG
>CADCDY010000123.1 GCA_902800245.1 uncultured Prevotellaceae bacterium | reverse complement strand
AGCTTAGCTTCCTTCATGGCCTTCTTTGCCCAAACACCAGTGTTCAGGTAAGCAGCCTTCTTAATCAGGAAGTTGTAGGGAATCATGCAGAACTCGAGGCTTGCACCACCACCGAGGAAGATGACTGAGTAGCCCTCGGGAATGTCGAGGAGCTCCTTTACCAGAGCTACAGCCTCGTCAACGACGGGCTGGAAATCCTTTGCACGGTGGCTGATCTCCATCAGAGAGAGACCTGAGCCATTGAAATCAAGACACTGTTTTGCGGTAGCTTCGATGACCTCACGGGGGAGCATCGAGGGACCGGCGTTAAAGTTGTACTTCTTCATTGTTTAACAGTTTTTTGTTATGTATTTGTTACGTTTGATTCTAAAATGCGGCGCGAAGTTACACTTTTTATTTGAATTGGGCAAATATTTAAGCAAGAATTAAGCAAAATATGCTATTTTGATTGCTTTTTGTCAACTCTAAGTAGCAATATTAGCGCACTTGTTCGATAATTGTTTTTATACCTTTTATCTTTTCACCCTTGGTTTGTTGTAATACCTGTTGCAGCTTTTCGCGACGAACGGCAACATAGGCGTAGCGGTCCTTGACGTCGATACGTCCGATGTCAGTTGGCTCCAGTCCGCCAATCTTACAGAGAAATCCCACAATGTCGCCCTTCGATATCTTGTCCTTCTTGCCCTTGCCGATGTAGAGGGTGGACATCTTGGGGGCTGTTGGCTTTTGGCTATTAGCTGTTGGCTCATAGCGTTCGACGTCGCCCTCAACATATTCAGGAATACTCTCCTCGCTATTCAGGATGAAGAACGTGCGCCCTGAGGCATCCCAACGGGCCGTACGACCCACACGATGGATATAGCCGTCTTCGCTCTCAGGCAAGTGGTAGTGGATGATGTTCTGAATATCGGGGATGTCCAGTCCGCGTGATGCTAAGTCGGTGGCTACGAGGACGTTAGCAGAGCCGTTCGAGAAACGGTAGAGCTGGTCTTCGCGCTGGCG
Source organism: uncultured Prevotellaceae bacterium (assembly GCA_902800245.1). Lineage (GTDB taxonomy): Bacteria > Bacteroidota > Bacteroidia > Bacteroidales > Bacteroidaceae > Prevotella. Next base: position 7,446 of record CADCDY010000123.1, on the reverse strand, counting down.
CTGGTCGAGTCCACCATGAAAACTGCTGATGGTGAAACCCTGTTCCTTGAGATAGTCGCTTACGCGTTCTACCGCATTGCGATAGTTGAGGAACACAATACTGCTCTCGTCGCCAAAACCCAGCAACAACTGCTTGAGCGTTTCCAATTTATCCTTCTGCGGACTGCGAACCTCATAGAGCGTTACGCGTTCGGAGGTTTGTTCCTCTTCAGGCAGGAAGTCAATCAGCGTGCCTTTCTTGGCCATGTTGACAAACTGTGGAATCTGCTCGGCATTGGTGGCCGAAAGCAGGATGCGACGCTCCAAGCCTGGCAGGCTCTTGATGAGTTTCTGCATCTCAGCGTGGAATCCCATTTCAAGACACTTGTCGAACTCGTCGATAACAAGCCAACGGATGCCGTAGCGCTGGATGTTCTCCTTGTCTAAATGGTCGTTCAGACGGCCAGGCGTTCCGAAAATGATATGCGGGCGTACCTCTTTTAATACGCGATGTTCGTCCATTGTTGGGCCGACCTCCGTAACAAGCCATCGAGCGCAGTCCGCAACCCATGTTTTTCAGCACGTTGTCCGATTGCAGAGCCAGTTCGCGACCAGGGGTGATGACGAGCGCCTGAAGTTCGTCCTTCATGGCGTCTATCTGTTGCACGAGGGGTAGGAGATAGGCCAGTGTTTTGCCTGTTCCTGCCTGTTCCTGTGGGTGAGAGTAAAACAACATCACCGTCGGAGCCCAGTATGGCTTCGGCGGCGTGTTGTTGCATCTCGTTGAGTTCAGTGATGCGGAGCTTCGTCAGAATCTTCTGTATATCCATCCTCTCACTTCTTACCTCTGACCTCAGACTTCTTTACTTCTTCTCCTCTTTCTTTTCGTCGTCCTTCTTGGCAGGAGTCTTCTTGTAGCGCTTGTTCAGACCGTTGATGACGTCGTTGGTGATGTCGAAACGCTTGGCAGCATATAGGATGTTGTCGCCCTGCTTGGTCAGGATGAGGTCGTACTTCTTGTCCTTGTTATAGGCGTCCAGGAAGTGCATCAGCGAGTCGCGCAGAGCCTCGTTGTATTTCTGAGTCTCGGTGGCCAACTCGTTCTCCAGACGGGCCTGCAACTCCTGCAAGCTCTGCTGCTGACGCTGGATGGCAGCCTGCTGGCTCTCGGCCTGCTCACGACTGGTGAATCCGTTGTTCTGCAATTTCTGCTGGAAGTTTGCTGCTGCGTTCTGCAACTGCTGGCCCTTCTGGTTCAGCGTGTTGCGGGCATTGTTACCCTTCTTCTGCAGTGTCAGGGTGAACTCCTTGCAGAATTCATACTGAGTCATCAGCGAGTCAACCTCGACGTAGGCAATCTTCAGACCATCAGCGGAAGCGGGTTCAGCTGCTGCGGGTTGTTCGTCCATCTTGGGGCTTGCATTGTTGCAAGAGGCCAGCGCCAGTACGGCACCTGCGGCCATCATCATGTACTTGTTCATTTCTTTTTGTTTTTTTTATTATTTCGTTATTCCGTTATTTCGTAATTCCGTTATTCCGACCGCTCGCTGACGGCAGTTCTTGCGGTTCGGCGCATTTCGCGATCCTGATCCATCACGCAGTGGATGCCCCGTTCCTTCATCGCCTTACTATCGTGGATGTGCTGTGACGAGAACTTGCCATTCTTTCTCAGCAACACCTTTATTAGCAGCAACACCATGCCTGCGGCAATGATGAGAATACTGATGAGCAGGGTCTTTAACATATATTTCTCTTTAAACGCCTGCAAAAGTACGCAAAAAAAGTGAACTGACCAAAACGTCACCTCACCTTTTAGCATTTATTAGTCCTTTATTTATTATTCTTTTGGAAAGTTAAGATACAGGCAGTTCAGACCATTCTGATACTGGTAGTTGATGTCCTCGCAATGATGTTTCAATTGAGGACTATAGGCCTTGCCCACGTCCTTGACAATGACCGTCAGACGCTGCTTGAGGTTCAACACACTCACGTCGAAAGCCCCAGTGCGCCCTGAAGCCTTGCCCATTTCCAACTCCTGAATAATCAGTTCTTCCAGACATTCCTGCACGTTGGCGAGTGTCGTCTGGCTAAGACTCTGGCTGCTGATGTAGTCCTGAATCATCAGCAATTTCTTCTTGGTGTCGTCGTCATCGTTGAACCAAACGGAAACGCTGAATGTCCCTTGTTGGCTATCGGTGGGGGTCAGGAACAGCCAGTGCAGATGTTTTCCCCTGCGCGACTTCACATAGATGATGCCAATGGTTATCAGCAACAGCATCCAGAGCCCCAAAGGAATGGAATACCAGAAGTAGTCGGGCATCACGGTAGCAATGAACCATACGACGGGCAGCATGATGACCAGCGGGCCGAACTCGATGAACGAAGCCATTCGGCTACGGTTCGACATCATATAGGCATTGGAAACCAACATAAGCACGGACAAAGGAATGAGACTCTGGACAAACAGTCGGATGGGCTCTTCCGAAAGCTTGCACAGACGTTCGTCGGCACCGTAGATTTCGGCCATTACGGAGGGGTGGAGATACACGAGGGCCGTCACCACAACACAAGCTGAAATGACGATCTGCAAAGCGCTCATCTGCAAGCGGTTCAGACCGTCCCAGTCGTGCTCGCCATACATCACGCCACCGATATACTTTACGGCACTGTCGGCAGCGTATGCCAGGATGAGTCCGAACGTCACCGTTTGCAGGCAGACGCTGAGGATGTACATGCCGTCGGCCCCTTGGGTTTGCAGCACAATGTAGTTCAGTGCCATATACAGCACCGCCATGATGAGTGCATAGACAGCCGTAGGCACACCACGTCCCAGACTCTGACGCAACAATCCCCAATACTCCTTGCGGCTGCCAATGTCGATGGCAAAAGGTCTTGGCGGCCTCGTCAGATAGGGTACAAAGACCACTATCGCCACGATGGGAGCTATCAGACTGGCTATGGCCGCCCCACGCATACCCATGTCCCACCATACCACCAGCAATAGGTCGAGCAACGCGTTGAGCACCGTATTCAGCACCACGTAGTTCGTCACCAGCTTCGGGCGTCCGCTGATTTCCACATAGCGTCCTACGGCATCACTCACGAGCCACACTACGCAGGCTGCCAATGAGAAAGGCATATAGTCGGCCACCATCGGCAACAGGCGTTCCTCGCTGGTCAGTAGCTGGGCAATCTGTTCTGAAAACAGGCAGCAGACAATGGCCAACAGTCCGTTCAGCACCAGCACGGCCGTCATACTCATTGTTATCAGGCGGTTTACCGTCTTATACTTCTGATTGCCGTAGGCCGACGCCACGATGAGCGCCGCTCCTGCAAACAGCATTGCCCCAAACAACTGAACAATGGTCAGCACGGGGTCCACCAGCGTCACCACCGATATAGCATCGGCACTGACGGCCTGGCTCACCACAATGCCGTCAATTGTCGTATTCAGGATTTCCACTATCGACGACAACACCGCCGCCACGATAAAATTCCGCAGCGAGTGGTGAATGACAAACAAATCCCGAGTCCGTTTCTTCATCATACTGTTCTCTCGTTTCGTTTGCAAAGGTAATGCAAACCGAGCGAAACACAAAGAAAATAACAAAAAAAGTGTTTTTATTTTGTCTTGTCCCCACTTCTTCGTACCTTTTCGCTCTGCGAGAAGGTTCTCTAACTAAAGGTACAGAGTGTGGCGTTGCAATTTCTCTCTCGAAAAAGTTCAAATTAATTTGGCTTTTTGCTCGCTTATTCGTACCTTTGCAGGCGAAAATAACGAAAGCGTAAAAAGATGATGAAAAGAAACATACGATATTTCTTGTTAGCAGCGGTGGTGGCACTGGGTGCCGAGACGGCGCTGGCACAGCAGGTGTTTAAGGACTTGCACGAGGTGAAGAAGAAGGAAACCATCTTCGGTATTGCCCGTGACAATGGGCTGACGGTGCAGGAACTGATAGATGCGAACCCTGAAATGAACCAGCCGGGCTATGAGCTGAAGAAGGGCGACATGATTAAGATTCCGTTTAAGAAGGGTCAGGAACCGAAGGACATCGTGAACCCGACGGCAGAGTCGCCGGTAAAGCCCAGTGTCGGCACGGACATGAGGAATAGGGCTATCCGTATCGGCGTGATGTTGCCGTTGCACAATGACAATGGCGACGGCAAGCGCATGGTGGAATACTACCGTGGTGTGCTGATGGCACTGGACAGTCTGAAGGCGAACGGCATCTCGACGGACATCCGTGCGTGGAACGTGCCTGAGGACAAGGACATCCGTCTGACGCTGCTGGAGAAGCACGTGGCCGACCGCGACCTGATTATAGGTCCGCTATATACGAAGCAGCTGAAACCGCTGGCTGACTTTGCGAAGAACAACAACATCAGGGTACTCATCCCGTTTAGCATCAATTCGACGGAGGTGTACGACAACGACTGTCTGTATCAGGTGTTCCAGAACGGCAATATGCTGAATGAGTCGTATGTGTTCCGTTTCTACGAGCGCTACAAGAACTCGCATGTGGTCATCATCGACTGCAACGACTCGACGAGCACGAAGGGTGCGTTTACGCAGACGTTGCGCAGGAAGCTGGAGCAGGAAGGAATGGTGTATTCAATAACAAACCTGAAGTCGAGCGAGTCGATGTTTAAGAAGTGTTTCTCGACGACGCAGCCCAACGTGGTGGTGCTGAACACGAGCCGTTCGCAGGAGCTGAACCTGGTCTTTGCCAAGCTGAACGGACTGATGCTGACGACCCCTGGACTGAAGATATCGATGTTTGGATATACGGAATGGCTGATGTACACCAGCAAGCATCTGGACAATTTCTATAAGTTTGACGTCTGTGTGCCGACGACATACTACATGGACCCGCTGTCGCTCCGCACGGCACGTTTCAACCAGAAGTACCGCACGAACTTCCATCAGGACATGCAGAAATACCACGTGAAATATGCTGCGACAGGTTTCGACCACGCATACTTCATGGTGAAGGGTATGCATATGTATGGCAAGCACTTCATGGGTTCGTCAGGGACGGTGGGCTATACGCCCGTGCAGACGCCGCTGCATTTCGAACGCATCGGCAACGGGGGCATGATGAACCGTACGGTGATGTTTGTGCACTACATGCCCGAACAGCGCGTGGAAACCATCAAATTCTAAGCGACGATGAGAAAACTACTGATACTGCTGTTGCTGGTGCCGATGGTGGCGAAAGCCCAGGTGGGTGAATACCGCTCGGACTTTGCCGTCGGCGTAAACGGCGGATATATGATGAGTCAGGTGTCGTTTCAGCCCGAAGTGCCACAGGGTTGGTTGGGCGGAATGACGGGCGGTGTATCGTTCCGATATACCTGCGAGAAATATTTCAAGAGCATCTGTGCCATCGTGGCTGAGGTGAACTACGGGCAGATGGGTTGGAAGGAGACGATAGAGGACAAAGACAACAACCCCGTGCACTATCCCGGCGACGAGAACAAGGAGAATCCGCTGTATTATGAGCGTCGCATCAACTATATCCAGATACCCGTGATGGCCCGTTTGGGTTGGGGTCGCGAGCGCAAGGGCGTTCAGGCGTTCTTTCAGCTTGGTCCGCAGATAGGCATCTATATGGATGAGTCGACGAATACCAACATTGAACCGAATCGTGGTACTGTGACGCCCCGTTCGTCTGTGGTGACGGCCCAGGAGGACATGCCTGTTGAGAACAAGTTCGACTACGGCATTGTAGGTGGTGCGGGTATTGAATTTTCGCTTCCGAAGATTGGCCATATCCTATTGGATGCGCGCTACTATTTCGGTCTTGGCAACATCTACGGCAATTCGAAGCAGGACTACTTCGGCAAGTCGAACCAGCAGGCCATCGTTATCAAGATGAGCTATCTGTTTGACATCTTTAAGACTAAAAACTCTAATATTAAATAATTATGTTTGAAGGACAACCGAAAGGACTATTTGCGTTGGCACTGGCCAACACCGGCGAGCGTTTTGGTTACTATACCATGCTGGCTGTTTTTGCTTTGTTTCTGAGAGCGAACTATGGACTGTCGCCAGCATTGGCAGGCACTATCTATAGTGCGTTTCTCATGTTAGTGTATTTTTTCCCGCTCATCGGTGGTATCATGGCCGACAAGTTCGGCTTTGGCCGTATGGTGACCACGGGTATTATCATTATGTTTGCCGGCTACCTGCTGCTGTCGGTACCCCTGGGGGGAGACAGCGTGGCACTGGTGGTGATGCTGGCGGCACTGCTGCTCATCGGTTTCGGCACGGGACTGTTCAAGGGTAACCTCCAAGTGATGGTGGGCGATCTGTATAACGACCCGAAGTATGCCGACAAGCGCGACTCGGGATTCTCCATTTTCTACATGGCCATCAACATCGGTGCGCTGTTTGCACCTACGGCAGCCATCAAGATTAAGGAATATGCCGAGACAGCACTGGGTTATTCGTCGAACGACGCTTACCACTTCTCGTTTGCCGTGGCCTGTGCATCGCTGATTCTGTCGATAGCCATCTACTATGTGTTCCGTTCGACATTCCGTCATACAGAGGGTGGCAAGAAGAAGACTGCTGCCGCTGACGCCGCTCCTGTCGAAGAGCTGTCGAAAGAAGAGACCAAGCAACGCATCGTGGCTCTGTGTCTGGTATTCGCCGTGGTGATTTTCTTCTGGATGGCTTTCCACCAGAACGGTCTGTCGCTGACATATTTTGCTGACGAGTTTACGGCACAGTCGGCAGAGGGTCTGCAGGCGATGTGCTTCAACGTATGGAACCTCGTGGCCGTTATCTTCATCGTTTACGCGCTGTTCTCACTGTTCCAGAGCAAGACCGGCAAGGGTAAGGCTATTTCTGCTATTGTCATTATTGCCGCAGTGGCATTCCTGGTGTTACAATATGATTTCGAAGGAAAGGTGGATGTATCCGCTCCTATCTTCCAGCAGTTTAATCCGTTCTATGTCGTTGCGCTGACGCCTGTGTCGATGGCTATCTTCGGTGCTCTGGCTGCCAAGGGCAAGGAACCCTCGGCTCCGCGTAAGATTGCCTACGGTATGATAGTGGCCGCTGTTGCTTACGCGCTGATGGCCTTCGGTTCGTTTGGATTGCCCATGCCGCAGACGACGATGGGTGCCGACGGTAATCCCGTAGCAGTCCATGTGGCTGACGTGACGCCGAACCTGCTGATATCAGTTTACCTCGTGCTGACCTTCGGCGAGCTGTTGCTGTCACCGATGGGTATCTCATTCGTCTCGAAGGTTGCTCCCCCGAAATACAAGGGTATGATGATGGGTGGCTGGTTTGTGGCCACGGCCATCGGTAACCAGCTCGTCGTCGTTGGCGGTCTGCTGTGGGGCGCCGTTCCCCTTTGGGTATGCTGGAGCGTCTTCCTGGGCGTCTGTCTCGTTGCCGCCATCTTCATGTTTGCGATGATGAAGCGACTGGAGAAAGTATGCTAAGTTTGCTAC
>CADCDY010000122.1 GCA_902800245.1 uncultured Prevotellaceae bacterium | reverse complement strand
CATCTCGAAAGAGCTGGGTGCTTTAGCACTATCTGTATTCAGTTTAAAGGCTTCAACACCTATCTCCTCCCCAGCTTGCAGATTCTTGAACGAATCAATGATATAGCTCTTGAAGAAATCGAGGGCCTTTATAACATTGCTTTTGCCTGAAGCATTGGCACCTAAAATGACAGCACTCTTTAAAAGGCTGACATCTATTCCGTCAATGTCGAATATTACATCCTCTGTCGCAACGCGAGCATCTTTAAGAGGTGATGCTACTAACGACAGGGTGGCAGGCTCCATAATAGAGCGGAAATTCTCAACAGAAAACTGGATAATCATAAAGATAACTCTCTTATTTGTGAAATTTCTGCAAAAATAATAGTTTTCTTTCAAAAATCCAAGAGAAAACTCCATTTTTTGCAATTCTTTTATGTTTTTTTGATAAATAGGGGTGTTCCATGCTAGAGCTTCGCAAAATGACGATTCATATTGGGTCGTTGTTTCTTGAAGATATGTAAGGACAAAAGGCCAAAGCCCAACAGATACTCTATGACTATCTGTTGGAGATACGAAAGGCAGGAAAATTAAGATGACTTAATGGCACGAACGATATTCCCACGGAGGGAATGTTTTATTCCCAGGCTGGGAAGATATTGTTCCCAAGCTGGGAATAAATATTTCCCAGTAAGGGAACATCTGGCGCAAAATAAGATAGGGTTTAGCGCAAATAAGGCTGGGTTATTGGAAATTAAGCTTGCATTATTGACAGATAACGACGGAGTATTAACGAAAAGTGGGCCATCTCTCCCGTCAGATGGCGTCGAGCCCTTTAAATAAAGGGATCCTGCGTTTTTCATCTCTCCCGTCATCTCTCCCATTTCTCTCCCAAATCACTCCCATCATCTCTCCCGTCGATACACCTAAACCGAGTGTCGACGTCTCAGCAGATTGTCTACTCCGCAGATTTGATTTTAACAATTGAGAAAAACCTGGAAATTTATTGGGGAAATACTTGCAGGATCGGATTTTTTTTCGTACCTTTGTACCATCGAAAAACACGCTGTGAAAAGCGCAACGAAACTGCTACAAGGAGATGGCAGCAAGGAGATAGAATAATCTTTTGAAGAACATATTTTATGGAAAACAACATGACCACAACTGGTGAGGCACTCGCTGCTTCACAGGAGGTAACGCTCGTCATTGAGCAGTTCCTCAACGAGAACTACCGCTTCCGTAGGAACGTTCTGAACGGAAAGGTAGAGTTTGCAATCCTGCCCAAGGAAACTGGGGCAAAGCTCTCTGGCGCCTCTGATGAGGCTGAATTGATTTACAGGCCGTTGACGCAGGCTGCTCTGAACAGCATCGTGATTCGTGCCAAGCGCGAACAGGTGCTCGAAAAGGGCAGTCCGAAAACGGAGATTACGGAGTATGTGCAGTCGGAGGAGGTTCCCGAACACAATCCCGTTCAGGGCTTTCTGCGCAGTCTGCCCAAATGGGACGGACAAAACCACATTGCTCGCATCTTCTCTCGCATTCCAGGCATCACGTCTGAACAGCTGAACTACCTGACTATCTGGCTACGTTCGGCTGTAGCCCACTGGATGCAGATGGACATGCTGCACGGCAACGAGTGTGTGCCTACGCTGATTGGTGCGCAGGGCTGTGGCAAGACGACCTTCGTGCGCCGTTTGCTGCCTCAGCATCTGCGTGAGTACTATCTGGACCACCTGAATCTGTCGAACAAGTTCGATAAGGAGATGGCGCTGACGAACAATCTCTTCGTCAATCTGGATGAGCTCGACGCCATCCGTCCCTCTCAGCAGTCGTCGCTGAAGCAGACGCTGAGTGTCAGCAAGGTGAACGGACGTCCCATCTTCGGGCGTGCTCAGGAGGATCGCACACGATTTGCCTCGTTTGTGGCAACCACCAACAACCGCCATCCGCTGAAGGATGCCACTGGTTCGCGTCGCTACATCTGCATCCTGATTCCTGACGGACAGATGATTGACAACACGGGCGACATCGACTATGGTCAGCTGTATGCGCAGGTGACCTACGAACTGCTGGAGCAGAAAGCGTCCTACTGGTTCAACAACGATGAGGTGGCCCGCATCCAGCAACTGAATCAGGAGTTCATGGAGAAGAAGGACCTGGGCGAGATGTTCGTGGCGTGCTTCCGTCAGCCTCATGAGGGCGAGGTGGTGAAGATGATGAACTGTGGCGAGATGATCAGCCTCATGCAGAAGGACTATCCGTCGCTGCAGAACACCGTTGGCAACAAGGTTAGGCTCGGAAAGACCATCTCGGCCCTTGGATTCAAGCATAAGGAGCATTCCCATGTGGCTTACTACGAGGTCGTTCCCTTGAAGGCTGCATGAGGGTGATGGGAGAGATGAAGGAGAGAAATGGGAGAGATGAAAATAATCTCTCCCATGCCGAAACCCCTTTCTACAAAGGCATTCCCAGCGAATATGGGAGAGATGAGGGATTTTTTAGAGGTAAGAGGTAAGAAGTAAGAGGTAAGAGAATTGTAATACTAAATTGAATATGGAAGAAAAAGAATTGAAAGCGAAAGACATTCCTATGGGCTATGCCCTGTGTTTCAATGATACTTGCAACCGCAAGGACACTTGTATGCACTATTTAGCCAATGTGTTGACGAGCCCGCAGGAACGGCATATTGGCCAGGCGGTGTATCCTACGGCTTGGAAGGATGGCGAGTGCCACTGCTATTGCGAGAAACGACTGGTAAGGAAGGCTTGGGGATTTAGTCATCTGTATGACAACGTACCTCGTCACCAAAAGGCGGAGGCCCGCCAATGCGTGCGGTCATACTTTAGCGCAGGCATGGGTCCTTACTATCGTTACCATCACGGCGAAAACAAGCTCTCGCCCAAGCAACAGGATGACATCATGCAAATCCTATCCCACTTCTGCTGTACCGACGGCATCCATTTCGACCACTACGAAACAGACTGGAATTTCGAATGAAAGATAATTCCTAATTGCTAAAATTCAAAGCGAGCTCGCTGTTCATCAGCGGCTCGCTTTTTTGTATAGGTTCTGTTCTTATTGCCTCCTGGATCGCTCTGGATCACCTCTGGATCACTGTAGCGACTTCTTTCAGCCATATTTCGCTTGCAAAGATACGGATACAACCGAGTCATTTTGCATTTAGCTTGGTCTCTATCTCTTCTATAGTAGGAATTGTACCTTCCACTTTCTCTGGATAGAACTTCTCCAACTCATATTCCGAGATTGCCAAAGGCTGGCTGCTTGATTCTAACGCATATTGAGCCTGAACACGATCTTTCTCCTTACAGATAAGCAGACCGATTGTAGGATTGTCGCGTCCTTTTTTGCGAAGTGTATGGTTGCAGGCAACAACATAGCCACCTAACTGGCCTATATCCGCGAACTCGAATTTACCAATCTTTACCTCGATAACGACATAACAAGAGAGGTTGAGGTTGTAGAACAACAGGTCTATAAACTGCTCCCTTTCGCCAACTTGCAGTCGATACTCTTTACCCAAGTATCCAAAGCCAGTACCAAGTTCCACCAAGAACTGAGTAATATTACTTAGCAGTTTTTCCTTCAGAAGAGCCTCATTGTATTTGCCCGTTATGCCGGTGAATGCAAAATCGTATGGGTCCTTTGTTAACTCACGGGCCAAGTCGCTCGTTTCTTCTGGCAACGTTCGCTGGAAGTTTGTCAAAGCCTTACCTTGACGCTCATATGTTCCTTAAACTTATCGATAATGAAGCGATGATGGCCCCATGGCACAGAAAACAGATCATTTTGTATTTGCTCCACAAGTTGTGGAGTAATTGAGTTCTCCTTTTGCTCAACTGCCTGTTGAGTAATTTGCTCCACAACTTGTGGAGTAATTGTCAGATAGGGATGGTATAGTAGATAGAAGTTCTTCATATACAGAAGATTCGTTTCTGAGAAGCAGGTCGCATCAGGATTCACTTCCTTCAAATCCCTGCTCAGGTTCTTCATAAACCCGCTGCCCCAACGGCTCTCTGCTTTCTTCTCCACAATATCCCTGCCCAGTTCCCAATAGAACTGAAGCATCACCTGATTCACCCTTACAGAAGCTTTTACCTGACTCCTACGGAAACGTGTACTCAGTTCCTTAATCCACTGGAGGTAATCCTTGTCCAGTATGCTCAATGACTTTATTCCTTCGTTTGCCATATTCCTATTTTGTTTGCAAAGTTACGAATAAGCGAGCAAAATGCAAAAGGAAAACGTGTTTTTCTTTTCATTTTCGAGCGAAAGTAATTTCTCCAAGGGAGAAAGTTACAAATTTTATTTCACATCAGCCATCAGACTTCATACATCCGACATCTTTCAGCCATATTTCGTTTGCAAAGATACACCTTTTTTATTAATAACGTATGCAAAAACAGAAAATGTTATATCTTGGAAGATAGATTTTATGCAGGTTCAAAAGGAAAATCACTCGTATGACAGGTACCAGTCCCTCCTGTCATACGTACGTTTTTTACGCTCTGACGATTAAATTTTTCTTAAATTATACCTTATTATATATAGATAAGAGAATTATTTTGTATCTTTGCAAGTGCTATATGCCCGTGAGAGCTGTGATACTCTTTGAGAAGAGTTGAGCTGGCGGGCGGAGCACTACATATTGAAAAAGGCGTTACTGACGCTTTGTTTTTAGCTGTTCGAAACTTCCACAATCGAATATGCGGTTAAAGACAAATGCAGATGTGGCTCCACGGGGTGTAATATATACTCTCCGTAGTGTGCTGCGAGGACTAACCATGTCCTCACTAGCACACTTTACGGGTGTACTATATACTCCTACGTGGGTGTTTACTCTGTCTGTTTACCGCATAGGCTGTGGAAGGCCTCGAACAGCAACAGGCAGAAGTTAGGCACCCACGTTTTTTTGTATGTAGATAAACAGAAGTTCTTTACCTTCCGATATAGGGTGTCGTTCGGAATATTATGCTGACCGATGCCCCAAAACACGGTTGATATACTTGAGGATAGAATTCCTCGCGAACTATTAGAGATTCTTCTCGTAGACCATACTACGGGAAAGAATATCATTTGGGCAACTGATATTGGTGGTCATAAAGAACATGAATCCATCCAGATAAAAGATATTGTTGGAGAGAATGGTCTGGTTCTGCGTCCTCGTGTCAAGAAGAGTGAAGAGGAGAAAAAGCTAAGAACAAAGAAACGAGCTGAGGTATTCACTCCATCATGGGTTTGCAACGAGCAACTTAATGCTGCTGATAACCTTTGGTTCTTTGGTTCAGCAGAGCCTGGTTTGGGAAGTCCTTTTAATAGTCCCTCGGGAAAGCGCTGGAAGATTACAGATGATACTATTCTAAAGAAGGTATTCGAAGATACGGGCAAAAGCTGGCAGCAATATGTCCTTGAGGATAAAATTGAAATGTGCTGTGGCGAAGGGCCATATTTAACCAGCAGATATGATGTCGTAACGGAGCGAGAGATTCCTGTTAAAGAAAGAATAGGCATCCTTGACCGCAAACTAAGAGTAATCAATGCTTTCGTAGGCATAGAGAGAGAAGCTACCAAGAAAGAATGGGCAGAATGGATAATCAAGGCATACCAACACACATATGGTTTCGAATGGCAGGGGGATAATCTTTTGCTGACCAGGGAAGCCTTGCTATATACATTCATTGACCATCTGAAGGAATATAATCTAAAAAGGGCAATTAATCAGATGGAGAATAAAAAGAAGCCCTCCTTCTCTGTCATGGAAAACATGGATTTTGATGGTCTCGACCTCGAAGATTACGAGTACATTAAGGATGTTTGCCATATCATTTCATGGAATATTTGGCAGATGGACGGTCTGACGGTTTGTCCACCATATATTAAGCCTTCTAAAGACATGAAGGCAATTGTTGCAGCCATTAACAAGCCGCAATCAGGAGCTTTATTCAGCAATGAATCTACTTTTGAGATTCCATCAGAGTTCTGCAAACTGATGGACTGGGAAGAGAATAAGGTAACTACATTCGTCGAAGTGTATGCTTCGGCCATAAAAAGGCATACAGCATGAAAGCAAAGTATCAAATGATTGACCCTGGTGTGAGGATTGGTTATACCATCATCTATGCCTGGAGTTGTCCGTATGAAGACCATAAAGACTTCTTAAAGATTGGTCAGACGGAAAGATTCTATCCCAAGCGTGATGACGATACCAGCGACAATTCTGAATGTCTGCGCAAAGCGGCAGAAGTCAGAATTCTTGAGGATACCAAAACTGCTGGCATCAAGTTTAATATTGAGTATGTCACTTTGCTCTGCTATAAAATAGAAGATGATGGTGAACTCCCGAAGTTTGATTTTATGGTGAGGAAAGTACTCACAAATTCGGGCTTCAAGAAGGCAGAGTTCAACCATGAGGCAGGAATTGAATGGGTTATATGTAATGTTAATGCAGTAAAGGCTGCTGTCAAGGCGGTTAATGAAAATAGGTCTGCATTATATCCTGAAGAAGTTAAGAATTTGAAGGATATACCTCCTATTCGCTTTTATCCACATCAGAAAGACTGTCTAAAATGGACGCAACAACAATTCAAGAAACACTCAGACCTTCTTTGGGAAATCAAACCACGTGGCGGCAAGACGATAACGGCTATTGAAATTACACGTCGTCTTGGTTTCAAGAAAACGCTCGTATATACATCGAGACCAGATGTCAATCATGAGTGGAAAGACGCATTCGACAAAATCTTCACAGCAGAAAAAGGAGAATCCTTATGGGCAAACGACCCACAGGCGAAAACAGGTGAAGCAAAATGGGCATATGGCTCCCGTGCCGGTGAGGGAATCAGTGACTTTGATGAACTGGTGGAGGCTGCAAATGGTGGAAGGCATGTCATTTGGTTCGCATCTACTCAGTTCCTTCGTCGTACCGATGAGACCTCAACAGCCGAAATGAGGAAGCAGATTCTCGATACCGACTGGGATTTCATCATCATTGACGAGGCACATGAGGCAACGCTGACTGAACTCGGACAAATGGTTGAAGCTAAAGCCAAAAAGGAAAATACCAAAATACTGAAACTATCAGGTACACCTTTTAACCTCCTTGATCGCTACTCCAAAGATGAGGTATTCACCTTTGACTACAACGACGAAATGACCCGTAAGACAGAATGGGACGAGAAGAAAGAGGGCTATGCCAACCCGTATGCGCGTATGCCTCAAATACACCTCCGCACCGTCACATTGGCCAGTTTTGTAAAGAGCATGAAGACTGAGGACAATGCGTTCTCGTTCAAAGAGTTCTTCCGCACAAAGTCCGACTCGTTGGAGTTTGTACACGATGAAGATGTAGGCATGTTTCTCAATTTGCTGAAGAATGAGGACAAAGAGAGTTTCTATCCTTATTGTTGTGACCACAATCGAGGATTCTTCCGTCATACCCTATGGATGGTGCCGGGTGTGGAAGCAGGAAAGGCACTTTCTCAGAAACTCCAGCAACATCCTTATTTCAGTGGTTACGAGATTATTAATGTCTGTGGCGATGGCGATGAGGAAAAGCCAACGGAACAAGCCACCAAGGCTGTACGTGACGGAATAGCAAACTATTGGAAGAAAGATAAGTTTGGCACAATAACACTCTCTTGCGGTAAGCTCACTACTGGAGTCACCATTCCAGAATGGACGGGTGTGTTAATGCTAAAGGGCGGCAATTCAACTGATGCAAAGCTATACCTACAGACGGCTTTCCGCGTTCAAGGGCCATACGACTCTCCAGAGGGAATCCGTAAAACAAGCTGCTATGTGTTTGACTTTGCTCCAGACAGAGCACTGACCATATTCTGTAGAATAGCCCAGGCCAACAAGAACGGCGACAAGGGGGAAAGCAAGAAGAAAGCTGAAAAACTGCTGAAGTTCTTCCCTGTGCTGTCATACGACGGCAACTCTCTGATAGAACACAATGTCGATACGTTGTTCCGCTGGTATAACAAGGCTGCGGCAGAACGAGTTATGGCCAATGGCTTCGATGATAATCGTCTGTATAACTGGGACAAAATCAGCGAAGCTGCAAATTCCGATGCTATTCTTGACGAAATTAACAAGAATTGGGGTGGAAAGAAGTCTGGTGCCAACACCAAGCATGTGGTAAATGCCCAAGGTGCTGAAGGTGAAACAGGGAAAAGCGAGATTAGATGGACATGCCCAAACTGCCACAAGAAAGACAATGTCGAGCCTGTCTGTCCGCATTGTGGTACACCACGTCCGAAGTCACGTTGGCTATGTTCCTGCGGTCACGCCAATTATGATACAAAGTTCTGCGGTGAATGTGGTAAGCCCAAGCCAGAGAAAACGAAGGATGAAGCGAAAGACAGAGCGACCAAACTTATCAGTACGCTAAGAAATATATCGATACGTATTCCTATGCTTGCATTTGGTGCAGACGTAGAAAGTGATGACGAGTTTCGCTTGGACAACTTTGCGTCGCTCATAGATGACAAGTCATGGTCAGAGTTTATGCCTGAGGGCTTCCCCAAAGAGACTGATGGAGAAAAGCTTGGCTTTGACTACTTCAGACAGTTCATCGACGAGGACATCTTTGTAATTGCATGTACGGACACTCGCAATGAGCTCAAGGAGGCAGACAACCTCATGCCAGAGGAAAGGGTGAAAACCCTGATTAGCATCATCGGGAAATTCAAGAATCCTGCCAAAGAGACAATCATTACTCCTTGGTCGGTAGTGAACCTCCATCTTGGTGAAACTATTGGTGGAGAGGTGTTTTATGATGTTAAGGGGCAAGATTTTCGAAGGGCATTGCCAACTCCTGCCATGATAGACCATCATGGAAAAGGAATACTTGCTGATATTCACACAGATGTTTTCTGGGACGAAAACGCCAAAGTACTTGAAATAAATTCGAAGTCTGGGGTCTATCCGCTATTCCTTGCCTATTCCATGTATAAGATACATTGCTCAATGGAAGGGGGAAAGGTTTTTGAGGTAGATGTATGGAAACGTATTCTCGAAAAGAACATCTTTGTGCTATGTCAAACTGAAATGGCTGTTAAGATTACAAATCGCGTTCTACGAGGCTTCCATCTTGATTGGAAAACAAATTGCGTTTACAAAGAGAATTTGATTGAGTCATTCTTGGAACGTTACAATAGTGATAAAGAAACAATAAATGAAATAAACACTCCCAAATTCTGGGGCATAAAAGGTGATGAAATGATAAAGTTTACACTTGCTGCGAGCAATCCACCATATCAGGGTAATTCGCATGCACAAATATATCCGCTATTTTATCATACTGCTATTGATGTGGCTGATATAGTATCTATGATATTCCCCTCCAACTGGCAAGAGGCAAGCAAAAAATCAGCAAAGGGGCTTAGTCGTATGAACAATGAAATGGTAAAAAGGGATCATCAAATCGTATTTATAGACAATCGAAAGGATGTGTTTGATGGAATCGCAGGTGCAGCCGACACAAATATCATTTTGTGGAAAAAGGGATATGATAATGGCTTGGATGGATATCAACAAGTATATACTGAAGGAAAAAATCCTAATAACGTGAAATTTGCCATTGATATGGTAGACAGGGAAATCGTCCAAGAATTAAGAACACTACAGTCTTGTGTAATTGATGTGGAAGGTGAAGACTTTACTCCCTTCAAGGTTTCAAAATTTGATGCTTACCGTATCCCTTCCAGTGTTTTTAAACGCAGTATGGCAGGATTTTTCAGCGATAATCCTACTAATGCTGATGATATTGCAATTTGGGGAAATGAAGACAAACGTGTTCGAAAGTATCACGTAAATGATTTTGAGGATAAAGAAATCAAGAAAAAAGATGTTATAGACCACATAGATTGCGTATCCAAATCATCAGGTTTTACTTTCAGGAAAGACAGCTCTCTCGATTCATACAAAGTTTTTATTCCTAAATTATGGGGCAATTTAAGTCTATCAGCAGGAATAGGTGGCGCATATGCTGATGTAATGATAGCATCACCCCAAGAGATATGTAGCTACTCTTATAATGTTTGTGGTGTTTCTGAAAACAAAGAAGGTGCAGTTTATGCCGCAAAATACCTCCTTACAAAGTTCTTAAGAGCAATGCTTGCGATAAACAAGAAGGGTAAAGATGCAACATCTGAGAACTTCCAAGGTGTTCCTTCTCAAGATTTCCATGAGGAATGGTGGAACGGAACCATTGCGGAAATAGATGAGCATTTATTCGACAAGTACAATGTGCCAGAGCCTATACGTTCGTTTGTTCGAAATAATATACAAACAAGGACAGAAGAGAATATCGTCAATCTATAAACAAACTCCACCCTTGCCAAGAGCAGACGGCAAGGGTGGAGTCTTTGATATAAGAGGGATTTCAGCCTATGGTGACCAAACGGTTATCGGCAATATCGTACCTGACAGGATGGGCAAAGGTGATGGTCTTACCGTCAATGACGGCTGACACATCAATACCGCGACGTTGGAACTCGTCAATAAGTGCCTGATCGTGATAGGCACGCATACTTGTCCAGCCGGTATTACCGACCTGATGATTGAATACTGTTACTAACTCGGGAATCTGCATGTCTGCGAATTGCAGAGCTTCCGCATCGTACTGACCACCGTGGCTAAGCTAAAGCTCGGTTGGCGAGTCACCCTTTCGGGCACTGCTCTTGATGCTTCGGGTGCAAAGGTACAAAGATTATTTGAATTGGCAAAGGAAACTATACTAAAGTTGGGTTGACAGTTGAAATACCATAAGCATTTTCAACTTGTCAACGTTAGAACTTGACAACGCTCTGCAAAGATTATCTTTTGCAGGATTATTACTATTGACACCTGCATGAAGGCTGAGGGAAGATGGCTGAGGGAAGATGGAAGGGTCTTCTTCTGCTATAGATATAAATAAGGTGAAAAAGTTGGGTGTGAATGTATTTATATCAATACGCCTGCGAGATATAATTCTTGGGTGATGAGATAAGGCTCCATTCCTGTTCTGTCAACTGGAACATAAAGTCGTCAGGGAAACGTGACGAAACTTGAAAAGCTTTACAGCATCATAGATAACTCTCGCGAAGTGGGAGTGAGGAGGGATGGGATTAACGATAGTCCTTACTTATCCCGTATTTGGAAGTGTTCCAGTAATAATTTGTATTGATCTTGCGCTGTAAGGCATGTGTCCGTGAGATATTCATTAATATGTCCCCATTCGCGGAGGCCACGATAGTAGAACATCTTCAGCTCGTCAGTGATGATAAAGGGGACGTGACCATTGGCAAGACACTCCTTGAACATCAATAGGCGGCCTACGCGCCCATTGCCATCTTGGAAGGGATGGATACGCTCGAAGCGGACGTGGAAATCGAGGATCTCTGCAAAGGACTTTGGGCGGAGTTTGTTATATTCAGCCAGCAAGGCCTTCATCTGGTGGTGTACTTCCTTTGGTGAGCATGTGTCCTGCCCTCCGACTTCATTCGGCAGGCGCTTATAGTCACCGACGACAAACCAATCCTTTCGGCTGTCGCTGGTGCCTGACTTCAACAGCAGATGAAGATGCTTGATGAAGTCTTCGGTGAGAGATTCCTCGGCACGATCAATGATGTAGTCGATACAGCGGAAGTGATTGACGGTCTCCACGATGTCATCCACGTTGATAGCGTCGTTGGTGATGCCGATAGTGTTGGTCTCGAAAATGTAGCGTGTCTGGTCATGGGTCAGTCGGCTACCCTCGATGTGATTGGAGTTATAGGTCAGATCGATCTGGGTACGATGGTAGATGCTGCCCTTTAGTCGTGATGCCTTTTGCTCACGTAACGTCTTCAGCAGCGGAAACTCTACGACTTTTGCGGATCCACGCATTGGCAGAGGAGCATCGGCAGGGATGTTCCATGTCTTTCCCGTTAGGAAGGCACCATCGATCTTACCGTTGGCGCAGTAGTTGCGAGCTGTGCGCTCTGAAATGCCGTATTTCTCGGCAAATTGTGTGACTGATATGTACTCCATCTTTGTCTATCGGCAAGTTTTGTTGCAGTTTTCTGCCGCAAAATTACTAAAATTTGCCGATACCGGCAAGAAAATGAAACTAAATTATACCGATAGAATATAAAAAATGTACTCATTCCTACCAGAGCAGACGGCAGGAGTGGGTACCAGGAATCTGCATGTCTGCGAACTGCAGGGCATACTT
>CADCDY010000121.1 GCA_902800245.1 uncultured Prevotellaceae bacterium | reverse complement strand
ATCAACTTGACAGTCACCGAGTCCAGCTTGTCAGCCTGCTGTCTGGTGATCTCATCCGTCTGACACCAAGCAGAAAGGAAAAGCATCATGGCGGCTATTGTCAATAGTATTCTTTTCATAAAAACAATTTCAGTTTTTTCAAAACATCATAAAATTCGTATATATTTTTAAATTGGCCTGCAAAGGTACAAACTAATTCTCATATGCGCAAATATTTTCAACCCAAAAATGGGTATACTCAAAAAACTTCCCCAGCTAAAAGCCCTAAAAGCATTGGGTAGAGCAATCTGAATAGTCCTTTTGAAAAAGGGGGTCTGCCCGTGTCCCGTTAAGCGGTAGTGGTCAGTTGAAGGGGAAAAGTGCCGTGCAAACAGGGAGAGAGTGCCTATGAAAAAGGGAGCGAGACGTAGGGTAAGCAGATTCGGGCTCCCGCCCGCATTCATTCGGGCGAGGGGCCGTATTAATTCGGGCGGGAGGCCGCATTATTGCGACCGCCCGCCCGTAACCGAATTTTATACCTTATATTTCCTATATGTCCTGTGATTGATTCCTCCTATTGCACCCCATGAGTTCACGCAACCCAATCCCATCTGCTTCTGCTGCACATGTACCTGTGTCAACGGACGCTCCACGAGGTCGCCGCTATGCTGACCCCAGCGGTGGTCTTTCCACATACCGGCATCGAGGTCTTCCACCAAGTACGGCAGTGCCGAACACTCAAACGGTGCCGTGCTCTCAAACATCAGGCCGCACTGGCCGTCAGTCACCTGGAACCAACGCACATCAGTATGGTTGCCACTCTCCTGCGGACGAACGTAGGGGAAATACTGATCGCTGACCGAACTCTGGTAACGTCCGATGAATTCCGAACTGTTGCGGTCGCAATAGTTCTCACCCGGACCGCGACCGTAATATTCCACTTGGTTATACTGCTTCGGCATCTGCAACTGCATGCCATAGCGGAACAGCCACTGGTCCTTTTCGTTCTTCGACTCGTCTGTCGGTTCCATCTGTTCGCAGACAATCACCGCACCATCTGCCGTCAGCGTATAGGTCATCGTCATACCGCATTTCACGTCGGGCAATGATATCTTCGCGACAACTGAATTGTCGCTCACTGTCAGCGACTCCACTTTCATCTGCGGCTGCTTCCACTTGCCCCAGCGCTGCTGTATCCATGCACCGTAGTCGTTATCCGTCGGAGCACGCCAGAATTCGGGCGCAATGCTCTGACGGTCGATAAGCATCGGCTGTCCGTCAACGTCCAGATAGTCAATCATTCCCGACTGCTTGCCGATAGTCAGCGTCGTACCGCCTGCCGTCAACTTCACATAGCTCTTCGTCTCTTCCTTCGCCACGTTAGCCGGTTCATTCTTTAACTCGGGGAACTGATATTCTTGTACCACAAATTGCTGACGTGCAATCACTTGCCCGTCCTGCTTACAGGTGAAATTCACCGTAATCCAGCGTCTGCTTCAGTTCGTCGCTTACAAACGCCTTCCGCTGCTGTGGAGCCACGCCTGCGAGGTCTATCACGCCACCGTGCTTTTTCACTTGCCACTCCAGCTGACAACCGTCCAACGTCCTGAAGAAATGCTCGTTATACACTTCCAGCTTACCGTCCTTCAGTCCCTTGTCCGTCAACCATACGTTCTGATAGTAGTAACCTACTTCGTATGCCGACGGGTTCAGCCGGCGGTCGGGGGCAATGATGCCGTTACAATTGAAGTTATAGTCCGAAGCGGGATAGCGGCCGTAGTCACCGCCATACGTAAATATTTCCTTGCCCGTAATGGGGCTCTTGTCGCGCAAGCCCTGATCAACAAAGTCCCAGATGAAACCACCCTGATATTTCGGATATTTGCGCACGAGGTCCCAATATTCCTTGAAACCGCCAACAGAGTTACCCATGGCGTGGGCATATTCACACTGAATGAGCGGACGCGGATTGTCCGTCTTGGCATACTTCTCGCAATCCTCATAGCCCATATACATCGGACAGAAAATGTCCGTCTTACCCCAATGACCAGCCTGCTCGTATTGCACAGGACGGCTATCGACAGACTTGATCCAGTCGTAGCACTTCTCGAAATTCTCGCCATAGCCGGCCTCGTTGCCAAGACTCCAAATGATGATGCTCGGATGGTTGCGCAACGTCAGCACGTTTGCCTGGTTACGCTCCAAGTGCATCTGCTGGAAGTCCTTGCGCTTGGCCAGCGTACCCTCGCCATAACCCATGCCGTGACTCTCCAAGTTGGCTTCAGCCACCAGATAGATGCCTGCTGAATCGCACAGGTCATACCACCGCGGGTCGTCGGGATAGTGGCTTGTACGCACGGCATTGATGTTCAACTGCTTCATGATGCGCAGGTCCTGACGCATACGCTCCAGCGACACCACATAACCACCGTCGGGATCCAGTTCGTGACGGTCTACACCTTTTATTAATATAGGCTGTCCGTTCACCAACAGCTGACCGCCCTTGATTTCCACGTGGCGGAAACCCACGCGCTGAGGAATCACCTCAAGCACCTTGTCGCCCTGCTTCAGCGTCATGATGAGAGTGTACAGATTGGGGGTCTCGGCCGTCCAAGCCTTGACAGCGCCTAAAGTTTCCATACGGAAAGTGAAGGGCCCGTTGTTGAGCATAGTGGCGCCAGTCTGTTTCACCAGTTCGCCCTGCGGGTCAATCAGTTGCAAATCTATAGTCTTGCCCTTTGCCGAGGCAATCTTCACTTCACCAGAAAGGACTCCTTCCTTAAAGTCGTTCTTTAGGTCGGCATTGATAATGATATCCTCGATGTGAACCTTCGGGCGGGCATACAGATAAACCTCGCGGGCAATACCCGTAAAGCGCCAGAAGTCCTGGTCCTCCAGATACGACCCGTCACACCACCGCATCACCTGCATGGCAATCAGGTTCTTACCCTTCTTCACATATTTCGTGATATCAAACTCCGCAGCAATCTTCGAATCCTCCGAGTAGCCGACGTACTTGCCGTTCACCCACACTTTTACGTTGCTCGTGGCGGAACCCACGTGCATCAGTACTTGCTGGCCCGACCACGACTCGGGCAACGTCACCTCACGACGGTATGAACCCGTGTAGTTCTCCGTCTCACCTACAATCGGCGGATTACTGTCAAACGTCGTACACCACGCATAGCCGATGTTCTTGTAGATACGGTCGCCGTAACCGTTCAGTTCAAACAGTCCAGGCACGGGGAAATCCTCCCACGTCGAGTCGTCGTAACCCACGCGGAAAAAATCAGCAGGAGCGTCCTGATGGTTCTTCACGAAGCGGAACCGCCACATGCCTTCCAGCGACAGATAGCGCGCCGAGGCCTGCTTGTCGCCGGCCTTCGCCAGTGCCTCCGTCTCGTAGGCAAAGAAGTTAGCCCGCCTCGCCTCGCGGTTCTGTTGGTTCACCTGTGGATTCAGCCATTCAGGCTGGTTGTCGGCTACAGCCGTGCTTCCGACTCCCCACGCCAACAATAATGCAAAAAATAAGTTCTTAGTCATATCCGATTTATTTGTTTTCTAGCCAGTTTCAATAATTTCTCCGAGGGCTCCGCGGGCAAGTCTGAAGGTTGCAGATACCAACGCACCGTCCAGTTTAGTTCCTCCTTGGGTTGAAGGGTCGTGTAGGCACCCTGACTCTCCAGTTCAATATGTGCCTTGCCCCTGTTGACATACACCTGAATCTCGGCTTCGTCAGGTGCAGGCTGCGACGCGTTCAGGTCGTCGAACTGCTTCACGAGCAACAAACCGTTGTTGTAATACGCCAGCCAGCCCTTGCCGTCGGCATTTACCTTCCGGTTCCCATTGGCCTCGTCCGTCTGGTACCACGCAGCACCGAAAGCATCCTTAAAATTCATCAGCCCTGCAGGCGTGATGCCTTCCACGGGAGCCTCGAAAAAGATCAGTCCGCCTTCGTTCTGAACGCGGGTAATCTCCCAAGGAGCCACCTTTCGAACCTCGTCGCTCTCGTTGATGATGGTATAGGTAATCACAAACGCTCCGTCGCGTTCGTCAACGGCAAACGCTTTACGGATACGGTATTTCATTCGTTCCGACACCTCACTGGTCAACGTCAGTACACCTTCCTTTTGCTCTACCGTGTAGGGCCGCTTGTCATATTCCGGCACTGGAGGCCAGTTCCACTCTTTCTGCGGACTGGTCCAAAACGTACTGCCAAACGCCTCGGGCCATCTCAACTGCGAGATAACCTCACGCTCGCCATACTTCAACGACAGGATTTTTCCGCCCTTGGCGGCGTCAATCACCATTGTCAGATCACCATTCTTTAAAGTGTACTTGCCGTCATTGTCCTGTGCCAATGTCGTTGTCACACCAAAGGCCACAGCCATCAGAAATAAAGAAATAAAACGTTTCATCATAACTACATCTTAATTATTGATAATATTCGGTTTTGTGTTGCAAAGACTGCTATTTTAAAAAAGGCTGCCAATCTGGTAGACAAGGGCGCTGACAATCCAGGCTAAGACGGTGGTGTAGAGGGCGGCGAAAGCGGCCCAACGCCACGAAGCACTCTCGTTTTTGATGGCAACGATGGTGGCTATGCAGGGGAAATAGATAAGCACGAAGAGCAGGAAGGCATAGGCCGTAAGCGACGAGAAATTGAAGCCTGCGTCACCATAAAGCACGCCAATGGTCGAAGCGACAATCTCCTTGGCACCAACACCAGCTATGAGACTGACATCCATGCGCCAATCAAAGCCTTGAGCGAGGAAAAGGGGTTCAACCATCTTGCCCAGCAAACCAATAAAGCTCGATTCCAACGAGGGTGCAACGCCCATAGGTCCGAAATAACCCAGCGCCCAGACGATGATGGAAGCCACGAGAATAACACCACCCATCTTCTTCAGATACTGCTTGCCTTTCTCCCAAGTATGACGGAAAATGGCCTTCGCCGTCGGGAAGCGATATGGGGGCAGTTCCATGACAAACGGGGTGTCCTCGCCACGTATGACCCACGTACTGAGAATGCGTGAAACGACAACAGAAAGCGCGATTCCAACGAGATATAGCGATATCATGACCAGACTCTGGTAACGTACTGCGAAGAAGGCTCCAGTAATCATGATATAAATGGGCAGACGGGCTGAACACGACATCATGGGCAGCACGAGCATGGTGATGAGACGCGAACGGCGGCTCTCCACGGTGCGAGTGGCCATGACGGCAGGTACATTGCAACCGAAGCCCATGATGAGCGGAATGAACGACTTGCCGTGCAATCCCATGCCGTGCATCAGCTTGTCCATGATGAACGCTGCACGAGCCATATAGCCGGAATCTTCCATGATAGAGATGAAGGTATAGAGAATCAGGATCTGTGGCAGGAAGACGATGACAGCCCCCACACCGGCAATGACTCCGTCGACAAGCATATCCTTCAGCGGACCATCAGACATGTTTTCACCGATGAAATCGCCCAAAAACGCAAATCCGGCATCTATCCAATCCATAGGATACTGACCCATCGTGAATGTCACCTCAAACATGAGGAACAGCAAGGCAAAGAAAATGGGGAAGCCGAGCCAGCGATTGGTGATGAGGGCATCGAGACGATGAGTGACATGATAGGTATTCTCCTTATTGCCAACTTTATAGCCCGCCTCTTGCAGCGCACCGCGAATGAAGCCGTATTTGGCATCCATAATGGCTGTCTCGCTATCGGTACCAGTTTCTTCCTTTACACGACGAATGGCTGTATCGCGAGCAGACAAAATCTCGTCGCGCTCAGGGAGTGCGGCGATGACCTCTTCAGCCTTAGCGTCCTTTTCGAGCAGCTTCAAGGCCAACCAACGCGTACTATAACGCAGACGCAGCAAGTCGTTGCCTTTCAGGTACTTCTGCATATTGGCTATACCGTTTTCTATCTCGTGTCCGTGATTAATATGGATGTGACGATAGTAGTTGTCGTGGCCCTCCTGACTCTCGAAAATGTGGATCACCTCACGCAAAAGTTCGGGCAAGCCCCTACCCGACTTGAACGACGTCGGCACCATGGGAATACCCATCAGTCCGCTGAGCGTCTCGATATCAAGACGGTCGCCACGACGCTCGGTTTCATCGAACATATTCAGGGCACACACCACACGCAGGTGCATATCCATAAGCTGGGTAGTGAGATAGAGGTTGCGCTCGATGTTGGACGAGTCGATGACGTTGATGATGACATCGGGCGTATCCTCGACTAATTGTTTGCGGACGTATAGTTCCTCAGGCGAATAAGCCGAGAGTGAATAGGTACCTGGCAGGTCGACAAGTTTCAGGTGGTAACCCTCGAAATCGGCATAGCCTTCCTTAGCATCAACGGTGACACCACTGTAGTTGCCCACACGTTCGTGAGCGCCAGAAGCGAAGTTGAACAATGACGTCTTACCGCAATTGGGATTGCCTACGAGTGCAACATTGATGGTATGACGGGCTGAATGGACGGCATAGTGGGCAATGGTGGACACGTTCTGAGGCTCGGTGACGTATTCAGCATCCTGTTTGTCGAAACTGACCTCAATCTTATCTGCCTCCTGCCGACGCAGGCTCACCTCATAGCCCATGACCTTATATTTGACAGGGTCTTGCAACGGTGCACACTGCAAAACCTCGACACACTGACCCTTGATAAAGCCCATCTCGACAATGCGCTTGCGGAAGCCACCATGCCCCTGCACCTTAATTATGTAGGCCTTGTCGCCCGTATTCAGTTCAGAAAGTTTCATCGTTTCTTACTATTTGCCTGCAAAGATACAACAAAAATTCCACATTGAGAACTTTTTGCCGACAAATACCTAAAAATAATGATGTTTAACGGTTATTGTTCAATGGTTTCACGAATTTCATCTCGTGAAGGATGCGGTTCTGGCGCTTCAACATGTAAGCCGAAGGACGGGCGGAATTGAAACGGCGAGGATTGGGCAACGTGGCAGCAATCAATGCACATTGCGCCTTGGTCAGTTTATCGGCCGTCGTACCGAAATGCCACTCTGCCACCGCATCGGCACCATAGATGCCATCGCCCATCTCAATAGAATTAAGATAGACCTCCATGATGCGCTCCTTGGACCATACAAGTTCGATGAGCACAGTGAAATAAACTTCAAATCCCTTGCGCACCCACGAACGACCTGGCCAAAGGAAGACGTTCTTGGCCGTCTGCTGGCTAATGGTCGATGCACCAAGTTTGCGTTTCTTGGGATGTTTCATGTTGCGCATGGCAGCATGCTCTATGGCTTTGTAATCGAAGCCGTTATGCTCCAGGAAATGCGCATCCTCAGAGGCCATCACAGCTGTAGGCAACGAGGATGAGATATCCTCCAGCGGCACCCAGTGGTGGTGAAGCGTCATCGGCTGCCCTGCCCCAGCCTGCTGAGCCACGCGGATGAACATGAGTGGCGTAAACCACACCGGCACCCATCGCAGGGCGACAACAGAAAAGATAGTGGAGGCAAAGAATGCCACCACTATCCATAGGATTACTTTCTTAATAAAAGCGCGAATTTTCTTCACGTCTTACTTTTTCTTTCTCACATCAGACATTATTTTGCCTGAGCATTGGCCTCGTTGATCATCTTCTGAGAAGCATACATGTAAACCTCAACGCGACGGTTCTGAGCCTTACCGGCAGCGGTAGAGTTGTCGGCAACGGGATTGTCCTCACCATAACCCATTGTGCTGCGAATCTGATTGCTGGCAACACCAAGTGACAACAGATAGCTTGTCACGGCCTGGGCACGCTGCTGAGAGAGCTCGAGGTTCTTCTGCTGGCTCTGGGCGGCAGTGCTGTTCTTCCAACCGGCATTGTCAGTGTATCCCTGAACGGCCACGTCGCAGTCGGCATTGTTCTTCAGCACGTTAGCAAACTGGAAGAGAGAAGACTTAGCCGTGCTGCTCAAGGTAGCACTACCTGTGTTGAAGAGGATACCAGAATCGAAGGTCACCTTGACAGCCTGCAGACCGTTAGCATCGGTAACACTCTCTACCTGAGCGTTCTTCACTGCCTCGGCCTCAGCCTTAGCCTTATCCATCTTCTTACCGATAATAGCACCGGCACCAGCACCTACGGCACCACCTACAGCAGCACCAATGGCCGTGTTACCAGCAATAGCTCCAATGATACCACCAAGCACAGCACCACCACCAGCACCGATAGCAGCACCCTTCTGAGTATTGTTACAAGCAACAAGCAGTCCTACGCAGAGGAACAAAGAAATGATTTTTGTCTTCATAATTGTTATCGTTTTTAAAGTGAAACATACAAATTTGGTGCAAATATAAAAAATAATTCTCAATTCTCAATTGTCAATTATCAATTATTTTGTACCTTTGCAGCAAAATTTAAGAAAAAAGACAAAAATAATGGCAAAAGAATTAAAAGATTTAACGAAAAGAGCTGATAATTACAGCCAATGGTACAACGATTTGGTGGT
>CADCDY010000120.1 GCA_902800245.1 uncultured Prevotellaceae bacterium | reverse complement strand
CACCCGAGCAGGGCTTAGACCCGCTGCCCAGCACCGATCCGTTTACCACCGTGGTGGCCTTCCCCGAGGACGGCGTCTTCGAGTTGCAGGCACAGACCTACGGCATGTATGGCGCTCAGGAACTGACCTTCGAGACAGCTATCGTCGAGATTACCCAGGACATCAAGGGTCCGAAGGTGCTTGGCTCTACGTCGCCCATCGGCACGGTCAACTTCATCAACCGCAACGACATCCACGTAAACTTCAACGAGGCCATCAACGTGAACGCGCTGAGCCAGAGCGACAACTTCACCATTACGGGTGACTTGAACAATACCGCCTTCAGTGGCGACAAGACCACCAATCCCGACGTGGCACTGCAGCTGGACGGCAACAAAATAGGCACACAAGCCAACTTCCTGTTTGACAACAGCGACCTGGCCATGGATATGTGGCTGTACCGCCAGAAAGACGGCAACATCGTCAGCATCGGTACCGATGCCAACCAACTGGCTCTCTATACGGAGAACGGCATTGCCAAGGTACGTGTGGGCGGCTCCGACGCCTCACATGTGGTGTTATCGGACGTGCAGCTGCCTCTCGACAAGTGGATATACCTGGCTTTGAGCTACAAGCACGACACCACAAAAAACCAAGGTACACTGAGCGCCATCTATGCTGACGCTGACCACGACAGTCCGATAAACATCCTGAAAGAAGTGACCACCAACGACATCGACCTGCGAGGCAGGCTGATAGTGGGCGGACCGCAGATGAAGGGACGCATGCGCGACCTGACGCTGTGGAACGACACCAGGGACGTTCAGCAACTCTATTTGGACCGCGAGAAATCGAAGGCTGCCTACATGCCCGGACTGGTGGGCTACTGGCACATGAACGAGGGCTACGGCACCGCAACATGGCGATGACCGCAGAAAGCTGGTATATCAACAACGACAACCGCGCCGCCAAACTGACTGCTGAGCAAGCGCTCGACATTGACATCTCGACCTTCGCACCGCAGACCACCGACAACTATGCCCTGGAGCTGTGGTTCCGTGCCGACCAGCAGGACGGTAACGGCAATGCTTCGCTCATTGACCTGCCCAACTGCCTGCGCCTGGGATTCAAGGACAGCAAGCTGACCTTGAAGAGCTACCAGCGCCACATTGACGAGCAGGGTGTGGAGAGCTACGAGGTGACACTGGACGATGAGGTGCTGAGCGAACAGGACCTGATAGACAACAACTGGCACCACCTGGCACTGAACGTGCGCCGTGGCTCATCAGCCATCACCTATGTGGACGGCGAGGCCGTGAAGACACTGCCCGAGTCACGCATACCGGCACTGGCCGGCTCTAACCTCTATGTGGGTAAAGGCTTCACCGGTAGTATTGACGACGTACGCATCTGGAATGCTGCCCTGGAAAGCAAGAATATTGGTGACCGCCGCCACGAACGACTCGACTCTACCTATGCCGGACTGATAGGCTACTTCCCCTTCGAGTCGATACATCGCACGAAGTCGGGAACGGTGACCACCGAATTCAGCCTCTACAACTTCGGCGACAAGAAAGTGTCTAAGCTCACGGCAATGGGTGTTGACCAGGAGCATAACCTGAGTGCTTCGGCGCCTGCCCTGCTGCCCATCTCGCAGCGTATGCGATTGGCTGACGTGGAGTATAACTTCACCGCTTCAGAAAAGTCTATCTATTTCTCACTGCCTGACGACATCCTGCCACGTATGGATGGTAGCGACTTCACCTTCCGCGTAGCCAACGTGAAAGACCTTTCGGGTAATGTGTCAGAGCCGATAGAGTGGACACTGCACTGTGACTTTTCAACATTGAGCCTGACCATCATGGAGGACGAGATCCGCAAGCCACGCGACGAGAAGCGTACCTTCACGGTTTACCTCCAATCGGAGAGCAACACCGAGGAGACCTATGAGTTTGTCAACATGCCGACATGGCTTAACGTCAATGAGAAGATAGGAACGGTAGGACCTTCGGGTAAGATGCTGACCTTCACCATCGCAGCTAACGTGCCCATCGGACACTATACCACCTATATCTATGTCAAGGACCGTCTGAATATCACCCGCTCAAAGCGCATCAACCTCATCGTGACAGGTAATGAGCCTCTTTGGTCGGTGGATGAGAACAAGTACGCCAGCAACATGACGGTAACGGGACAAATCTATGTGGGCAACAAGATTCTGGAATATGAAGACTCGGAGATTGGCGCCTTCGACCTGTGGGGCAACTGCATCGGCGTGGCTCATCCACAATTCATCCAGACACGTGATGCCTACTACGTGAACATGGTCATCTACGGTGATCCTATCGAGAAGCCAGACCCACACGCCACCTACGAGAACGAGAACAAGATCATCTTCCAACTCTACGACAGCTCGACGGGCATCATCTATCCGTTGACAAACTTCCGTCTGCCCGACGGTACGACAACCACCGTCATGGATTTCGTGGAGAATGCCAGCTATGGCAGCTACGACAAACCAGTGATATTCCTGTCCACAGACCAAGTGATGCAGGAGCGTGAACTGAGCAAGGGCTGGAACTGGATGTCATTCTACCTGAAGACCGAAGAGGGAGCGCAGATGCCGGTAAACTACGTCTTCGGAACGGTACTGCCATCTCTGGAAGAAGTGAAAGACCACAACTATGTGGCCTATCCGAACGAAGACCATTCAGAAATCATAGGTTCGCTGGGCAACCTGACAGCAGGTAAGATGTATAAAGTACGCATGAACCAGGCTGCCAAGCTGAGCCTCATCGGCGAGCTGGTTGATGTGGAGACGACCGCACAGACCATCGAACCGGAATGGAACTGGATTGGCTCACTGGCCCGCTATGTGATGTCGCCCGATGATGCCTTCGCCGACCTGAATCCTGAAAAGGGCGATCAGGTGAAGAGCCGTACCAGCTTTGCCGAATATAACGGACAGACCTGGGAGGGACTGCTGCAGGAAATCAGGCCGGGAGAAGGTTACCTCTACCACTCGAAGGCTACAAAGGCCAAGACGTTCCATTATCCGAAGCTGAGCACTGACATGGTAAGCGCACCCGCCCGCAGAGCTGCCGACAACGAGGAGCAGCACTGGACGGTGGAAAACAGCAACCACTATTCGGACAACATGACCATCCTGGCCACGCTGCGGACGGCTGATGGCGTGGCACTCGTGGATGCAGAGATTGCTGCCTTCATCGACGGTCAGTGCCGCGGCTCTATCAAGTGCATTGACGGCTACTACTTCCTCACCATTCTGGGCAACCCGTCGGAAGACAACAACAAGCCTATAGCCCTCAAGGCATGGGTCGACGGCGCAGAGTACGACATCACTGCCAAGTCGTTCTACTTCTCTGGCGATGCCAGCTATGGCTCGTTCAAGTATGGCGTAGTAACGCTGACACTCGACACGCAGACAGGTATCAGGAATGTCGTGGCCGACGAAGAGGAGGCCACCTGGTACGACCTGTCTGGTCGCAAGCTGAACGGCAAGCCGACGGAGAAGGGCGTGTTTATCAGAAACGGTAAGAAAGAAATCGTGAAATAAATTACGATATGAAACGAAAAGTTTATCAGAAACCTGAGATGCAGACTGTAGTCCTGACACGCCACACTAGCTTGCTGCAAGCCAGTGCAGGCGTGGAGGACTATAACAATAACCCAGAAGAAGTATGGCCATAACCCCACAAAGAAAGAAGTTAGCAATGATGAAAACGATGAAATTTCTAAGCATGGCTGCCCTTGTTTTGGTGGGTGCCATCACCACTGGCTGTACTAATGAGGACGAGAACATGTCCCAGAGTATGCCAGAACCCAAATTGGTCACACTGACCACAACTGTCAGTATGGGCGGAGGGGGCGAAACACGTGCCCTGACAGAGGAGGGTGTGAAGACCTTCGCCGAGGGCGAGCAGATTGCCGTGGTCTATACGAATACCAGCAGCGAACGGGTAAAGGCCGTAAGCAATGCCCTTGTAGCGGGTGACATCACCAACGACGGCAAGACTGCCAGGATTACCGTTACGCTGACAGACCCCGTGGCAGGCAGTGTGGATTACATCTATCCTGCCGCCATGGCCAACAACGACGGGACGCCGAACCTGAGTGCCCTCTGCATGCAGGACGGCACCCAGCCCACCCTTGCCGCTAAACTGGACTATGCCAAGGGCTCGGGGGATATGACCGAAAGCAGCGGTGTATTTACCTTGCCTGGCATTGCACTCAAGAACCAACTGACCATCTGTAAGTTCAAAGTCAAGAATAGCGGAGGTACGGAGATCACCGGCAACATCACGGGGCTTACGGTCAGCGACGGCACTAACACCTACACCGTCAGCCGTGCGGCAGCTGCTGGCCCTATCTATGTGGCCATGCTACCTGTCAGCAGTGACAAGACTCTCTCCTTTGTCGCCAACGATGCCTCGGGCAGCTATTTCAAGAGTGTGACGGGCAAGGCGCTTGATGTCAACAACCAGTATACCATCAACGTAACGATGGAACAGGGGCTGACTACGAACCTCTCTGAGCTCTCTGCTGACTATGTAGCAGGGAATGGTGAGACACTGACGGGTAAACTCGCATCCTGCCATAAGATATCGATTGCAACAGGAGCCACCGTGATACTGAAAAATGTCAGTATCAACTACGATGATTCTCCCGCATTGTCTGGTTCTTTCGCTGGTATCAATTGCTCAGGCAACGCCACTCTCATCATCACTGGTACGAACTATGTCAAAGGCTTCAGTTCCGGCCATCCCGGTATCTTTGTACCTTCGCCCAGTACCCTGACCATTACGGGCAACGGTACGCTGTATGTCAATGGTCATGATAATGCAGCAGGCATCGGTAGCGGTCGTCACAACATTGATGCTTATAAAGCCTGCGGTAACATCGTAATCCAAGGCGGTACGATTGGGGCTACTGGCGGCTCTGGAGCAGCTGCTATTGGCAGCGGTGCCAGCATCATATTTACGCAGTATGAAACAGGTACTCCGTCGTCCTGCGGCGACATCACCATCAGGAACTCGGTGACGCATATCTATGCCACGAAGGGTTCAGGCGCAGAAAGCATCGGTAAAGGCCAATACTCTAACTGTGGCACCGTTACCATTGAAGACCCCGGCAAAGTGACAAAATACTAATAAACCAAAAAACAGGAAGTCCCGCTGATTATTGGCCGGAAGTAATTCCATTGCTAGCATTAATGGTAGCAATTGCAAACATTAATGGTAACAATTGCCAACACTAACCCCAATCGTTCGAACTCCCTTTGTTTACGATACATCCACTGGGGTGGGTGTTGCTCAAACACTCCACCTGACACCCCACCCAACACTCCACCTAACATGCCACCTAGTACTAAATAGCATAGGTTGGGTATTGGGGGTAGTGTTGGGTGGAGTGTTGGGGTTAGTGTTACGGCAACACCCACCCCTGCGTTTCCCCTTTGTTTAAAGACATTCCGAGCGATTGGGTGGAGACTTAGCTTCCAGTAAGCAAACTACCAACGAGCAGTAAGCAAACCGCCGGCCCTTGGGAAGCGGGCTGGCAGTTTACTACCAGCGGACTCTCATTTTAGTACCACTAGGCTCTGAGTTTTACCGCCACTAAAATGCAATACTCCGAAAGAAATTTCAAATACTCCGAAAGTATTGATCTCAACACCTTCCCTGCTGTCCGTCACTCTGCTCCCTGATCTCCGGCCGACAGCAGGGAAGTGTCAAGCCGACAGCAGGGAGCAGAGCGCCGTTCAGCCAGTAAGGTGATAGGGCGAAACCCGTGCGAGCCTTTCGTTCCCTCAATAAGTGCCACTTATCGCGCGATAAGAGCCACTTATTTTCCGAGAAGTGGCACTTATTGACGGATAAGCGGTGATTCCGTCATCCAGCATTAACTAAGGTAACGGTGGCTATTAACTAAGGTCACTATCTGCCCGCTTCACAATGTCTTCAGCCATCTTGTTCAGTGCCAGACACATGGCACGTGTCAAAGAAATACGCTCGTTTTGGTGGGGCCAGGGAGCCAACAGCAATAAGCGCCCATCGGCACACGCATCAAAATACTGGTGGCCAGGCTTTGAGAACTTATTGAATCCCCAAGGAGTGATGAATATCTGTGGCAAGTGAGCATCCATGACTGTTCGCATCACCACCTGTTCACCCGTCGAAATTGCAGGCGAAACCAGCACCGTGCCTTTTTTTGCCATTGTAAGGAACTTATCCCTCTCCTTGGCAATCTGATCATCAGTAAGACTGCGCGTCAGTTGCACCTGCTCCATATCTGGGCTGTCCAGCAGGAAGCGATTGCCTATGGCAGCATACGTCTGACCAGCCACCGTGACGCCAAACTGAACACGGAAGTAATCAGGATGCTCGCGGCGTATAGCCAGACGGCGTGGGTTATCGTGGAGGTAGGCAGTAAGGCGTGGCAGCATGTCGTAACTTTTCGATATCAGGTCGTTGTAGCCACGCTCAAAAAGCAGCCCATGGCTCCTGTCATCCTTCTTCAGCCGGTGTTCGGAAGGAAGGGGAAGTTTATTTGTATGTTGAGGCACCGCCTCAACCGGAAGTGGCGGTACCACTTCATACGCAGAAGGCCCTCCCTTTCCCGTATGTTGAGGCACCTCTTTTCCCGCATGTTGAGGCACCGCCTCAACCACTCCTGCCACCGCCTCAACCACCATCAGCTTCTTATAAGCCTTGTTACACCCTGCCTTAAAACCACTGATTACCTGCCCCAGATGCTCCTCCATCGCTTCTTGCACAAAAAGGATACCATGAAGATGGTCGGGCATCAACTGGAAAGCCAACAAGCGCACCTCATGATGGAACTGAGGTATCAGCTCCCAACAGCGAATTACCTCCTGCCCCAAAGGCGTTGGCACCACACACGGAGCACCTTCCTGACCGTCAGCAACGGTTGAACTACCCCTCAGCGTGCCTAAAAGCGGACGACGCCCCTCCACGGCCATAGTAACCATATAGATATGGCGACCGTAGTAGTCGTTGATGTTGCTGCGCCGTTTCATCGAAGGCACCTTCTCGCCCGCAAAGCGCAACTTGTCCTGCAACTTTTTCTCTTTGCCATCCATCATGCCTGCAAAGATACAAATAAGCGAGAACAATACAAAACAAATAAGTGTTTTTGTTTTTATTATCAAGCGAAAGTCTCTTCGACGAAGTCAAAGTTAATCAATTATTTCGAAATAATCACCAGAGTCCTCATGATTCATTGTGTATCACTCACTGAGGAAACGGGGGAAAAATTATCTGTCTCCAGATAAAAGAGAATAAAGTTTATGACACTTGATGTCCATTAGATATGCAGTCCAAACACATAATATGACTACAGCAGTCGGAACAAGTATATAAGCAATCCAGCAAGCAAGTTCGCTTTCAAAGTTAATCAAATCCTTTTAAATTACAAAGAAATAATCATAAAAACATAGTATACTGCTGAAGAAATACAGTGCGACAGCACCCATAAACATCAGAAAAACATCGCCACAAGGCGATAAACGCCATACACTGATTGTCGTTATGGAACTGCTAAGCAATGATTCTAACAACACAGCAGAGCCCTGTCGCAATTTACATTGAAAGCAGGGCCTGAAAGTTGCGCGTGAATACAATCAATAGCCAAGAATTGTTAAAATGCCTCACTTTTAATCCAAAAAGTTTGGTTTTTAAAACAGTATCTGTCCCCTTGTGCACTTGACAAAGAAAAACGCTTCTTTTTTGTGCCTTTATGAATTATTCAGGCTAATAATTTGGTACTTTCAGAGATTCTTCCTATCTTTGCCCCATGAAACTCAAATCATGGAATTTGACAGCACCCCCGTGTGCACTGAAGAATAGTAACAATTAAAAAGAAAATATGAAAAAGATTTTGCTGATGGTGGTAG
>CADCDY010000119.1 GCA_902800245.1 uncultured Prevotellaceae bacterium | reverse complement strand
TGGTGGCACCTATCCCAATCTGCTCGATGCCCACTCGCCTTTCCAGATTGACGGTAACTTTGGTGGCTGTGCCGGTGTGGTGGAGATGCTGATGCAGAGTGACTTCCGTCTTGACAGTAACGGACAGCCTGTTGTCGCTATCGAATTATTGCCGGCCCTGCCTGCCAACTGGAAAGATGGTTCGGTGAAGGGTCTGCGAGCTCGTGGCGGTTTTACCGTTGACATCACGTGGCGCGATGGTCAGGTTGTCGATTACCGCATACGGAATCCCCACGGTGGGACTGTCACCGTGCATTATAATGGTAAGGAAGAACTGGTGAAGGCCGATAAAGATTAAGAGGCAGTTTAGTATAGCTTGACTTTAAGCAGGTATTTCTTAGTCTTGTCAATGGTGTATTTCTTCAACACGCCAGGACCGCAACTGCTGTTGCCCAAACCCATCACGGCACAATCTATGGAAAGGTATGTCTTGCCTTGATCCTCGAGTTCGTAGTCGTGCGTTTTGTTGGCTAAGTATTGCGCAGAGTAAGGCAGGGCAGAGAACGAAAATGGCTTGTCGACAGCTTCTATGCGCAATGTCTTTCCTCGCCTTGTTTTCAGTTCGACCATCGTACAATCCTCGTGGTTGCCTGAGTCTTGCGGACGGGGATAGTGTACGTATTGCTGACTGACTGTTGATTTCCATAATCCAATAGGACACGACTCTTTGCGATCAGGATAGTTATCCCAAGGGCCACGACCATACCATGAAAGCTGCTCATAGTCGCGAGGGAGTTCAATCAGGATCCCTAGACGTGGCAATGGTGGTAATGTATCGGGAATCTCGAAAATAAACGTCAGTTCGTTGCCATTCTGCTCAGTAATTACTGGAATAGTCAGCGTATCCAGTCCGCAGCGCTTCCAGTCTTTTGCCAGCCAATTGCCAAAGCTCTTGTCATTATCCGTTGGGGCGCGGAAACATTGGGGACGGATGTTGGATACCAATTGTGTCAGTTCAGCAGAAAGTGGCTTGTCCTTCAGTTTCTTCGGTTTGTAGGACAACGATTGGGGAATCGGGTGCTCAGCAGCCTCTCCGCTCAATCTTGCTGCCTCGCCATAGACAGCTTGTACCTCATAGTATTTAGGTGTCAGCGTGCGGTCGCTCATCACGATGCCGTTCATACAGAACGCATGGAGGTTTGGCTTGTCGCCAAAATCACCACCATAGAGCACTTTTTCTACCGTCTTACCTCTAACCACTTCCTTCTTGATGATTCCCTGATCTACCCAGTCCCAGATGAAACCACCCAGCATACGCGGATTAGAATTGATTTCGTCCCAATACTCCTTGAAGTTACCAAGGGCATTACCCATGCAGTGAGCATACTCACTGGTGAGCACGGGGCGCGGACCACCATCGCTTCCTACCCACACACAGTGATCGCCAGTTCGGCTGGCGATTTCCAACAATCGCTCCCAACGGGCATTCTCTGCACGTTCCTGGTCGCTACCCTCAGGGATGCCTGGATTCAAGTATTCCTCCATGACACGAGGATAGAAACGTGAGATGACGTCAACTGTCGATGGGTCGGGCATTTCCTCCCCCTTACCAGTATAATTGCCCTGCGCTCCCTCGTAGTGCACAGGACGCGTGGGGTCGAATTCATGAAGCCATGCAGACATCGCAGCTTGGTTAGGACCATAACCACTCTCGTCGGATAGCCCTATCGAGGAAAGCGTCACCCCAATCTGGCGTAGACGCCAACGTGCCTCGCAAACCATGTGTTTCGCAATCGGCCTCATCCATCACATACATACCCATCGAATCGCAGAGTTCATACCAACGCGGACAATTAGGATAGTGCGCCAACCGAACTGCATTGATATGGGCAGCTTTCATCAGTCGGAGGTCCTGAAGCATACGCTCTTCCGTCATCACGCGAGCCGTATAAGGGTCGTGCTCGTGACGATTGACACCACGAATCTTGATGGCCTTGCCATTGATGAGCAATTGCCCACCCTTAATGCGGATATCGCGAAAGCCCACTTTCAGCTCAGTGTTCTCGACGGTTTTCCCGTCGAGCCCCTTCAGATCCAGTTTCAGCGTATAAAGATTGGGGCTTTCCGCACTCCAAAGGCGGGGATTATCCACCTTGATTTCCATACGGTTGAACTTACGATAGCCCCGCTGAGGGTACCACTCGTTCATGCGGGCGGCCTTGTGTTGGAGGTCGAGGACTTCGTCTGTTGCGACCGAGTCGCAACACACTATAGAGGGGCCATCCAAGAGGGTAGCCACAAGACGGTAGCCCTCACCCGTTTCGCCATGATAGACAGAGAACTGCGGATTGATGGCCAGCGTCCATTGTTTATCGACAGGCGTCGTCCTTACAGCCACATCCCTCAGCCTGATGTTAGGCGTATGATAAAGCAGCACGTCGCGATGAATGCCACCAAAGCGCCAGAAGTCCTGATCCTCAAGATAAGAGCCGTCGCTATATTTATACACCTCAATAGCTATCTGGTTCTCACCTTTCTTTATATAAGGCGTGACGTTAAACTCCGAAGGCTCCATCGAACCCTGACTATACCCTACCCTATGACCATTGACCCATACATAGAAGGCAGACATAACGCCCTCGAAGCGCAGGAAGGTCTGGCCAAAGGTTTTGTATGTTGCTGTGTCACAGCAACATACCCAACTATCAGGAAGGGTAAACGTACGGCGATACTGCCCTGTGGGGTTGCGCTCAACGTAGGTCGTCCAATCCGCTTTAGGCTCTCGCATTACGTAAGGAGGGTCTATCTTGAACGGATAGCCTGCAGAAATATAAATCGGTGTACCATAACCGTTCACTTCCCAATTGGCAGGCACAGCCAATGTTGCCCATTGCGAATCATCGTAATTAGTACGATAAAAGTCTTTCACGCGTTCATCAGGAGTCTTTGTCCACCGAAATCTCCATTGGCCATTCAGCGACAAAGTCCTATCGCCCTGATGTTCACCAAAAGGAATGAAATACGCTCGTGCTGGCTCACGATTGATTTGCAACACATGGTTGTCTTCCCAATCGTGATGTTGTTCTTGTGCGTTGGTTATACCACCCACCAACAACGTTATTGCCAGTAACCAGTATTTCATGCTTCTTCGAATGCTGCTGCTTCAGCCTCTGCTATGATTTCCTCACGAGTTTTCTCACGTGGCGTTGCTGTGATATCGTCAAGAGTAAGTTCGTCGAGTTCTGTTTGTCGCTGTGGCACAGCGACAGACTCAACGGACTTCGACTTCTTGTCTTTCGTCTGTGGTTGCTCACCTCGCGTCTCGATGAAGTTTTCGTTTTCCTCTTTTATCTTATCGATATCTGGAGCTGCCATGACGGGTTCCTCCTCCATCTTCGTACGATCGGCCTTCGCAGCAAAGATGCTGTCAATGAACTGTGGTTCGCGACGCAGACGCTGGAGAGTTTCCTTCGAAGCATTCTGCTGACTCTCTTTCTTCGAATAGCCAGTACCACTACATCCTTCTAAGCCTTCCAGAAACACTTGTGTCGTAAAGACGGGACTATTGTTGTCGTTACCCTTTTGTTCTTGTGCGCGGAACTCCAGCTTCACACGATTCTTCTGGCTCCACTCTAACAGTTTCGACTTGAAGTTAACCTCTTTATAGGCCACTTTGTCGATATTGATGAGCTGGGCGAGAATGCGCTTCTCCATGAATCGCATGCAAGCATCGTAGCCTTTGTCGAGATAGATAGCTCCCACAAGGGCTTCGAAGGCATTACCATTCATGTAAGAATTGTGTGAAGTAGAATGACCAGCAGACATAATCAGCTGGGGAATACCCATCTCCTGCGAAATCTTTCCAAGCGTAGCACGACTGACCAATTTCGAACGCGTATTAGTGAGAAATCCCTCACGCTTGCCCTCGAAATGGCGAAAGACGATATGACCCACGACAGCATCGAGAATGGCATCGCCCAAGAATTCCAAGCGTTCGTTATTCTGTGGACGTCCCTTTTCGTTCCTCTTGCCAACACTCTTGTGCAGCAGAGCCTGTTTGTAGAGCTCGATGTCATGAGGATAGAACCCCAATATGTCGTAAAGGGCAGAAAAAAGCTCCTTCTCCTTGCGGAAAGGGAGCTTTATTCTATCAATGATGTCGTTAACCCACATACTTACGGAAAACTACGCAGGCATTGTGACCACCAAATCCGAAGGTATTGCTGAGACCAGCACGCACCTCACGCTTCTGAGCCTTGTTGAAGGTGAAGTTGAGGTTGTAGTCGATCTCCTCGTCCTTATCATCTTCCTCATGGTTGATGGTGGGAGGAACAATATCGTTCTGAACAGCCAGAACGGTAGCCATAGCCTCAACAGCACCAGCAGCACCCAGCAGGTGACCAGTCATTGACTTGGTTGACGAGATGTTCAGCTTGAAGGCTGCATCGCCAAACACCTCCTTGATGGCCTTGGCCTCAGAGATGTCACCCACGTGGGTAGAAGTACCGTGAACGTTGATGTAGTCAATTTCGTCAGGCTGCATACCTGCATCCTCCAGCGCGTTCTGCATCACCAGCTTAGCACCTAATCCCTCAGGATGAGAGGCTGT
The DNA here is from genome assembly GCA_902800245.1 of uncultured Prevotellaceae bacterium. Taxonomy (GTDB): domain Bacteria; phylum Bacteroidota; class Bacteroidia; order Bacteroidales; family Bacteroidaceae; genus Prevotella. Next base: position 4,156 of record CADCDY010000119.1, on the reverse strand, counting down.
GATATGGTGAGCATCAGCGCTCATACCGGCACCAACCATCTCAGCATAGATCTTGGCGCCACGAGCCTTAGCGTGCTCGAGCTCCTCAAGAATCAGACAGCCGGCACCCTCGCCCATGATGAAACCATCACGGCTGGCGCTGAACGGACGGCTGGCCTTCTCGGGCTCGTCGTTACGAGTAGACAGGGCTTTCATAGCATTGAAACCACCCACACCCGTCTCGCAGATTGCAGCCTCAGCACCACCTCCCAGGATGATGTTAGCCTTGCCCAAGCGAATCAGGTTGAAAGCGTCAGCCAGTGCGTTCGAAGAAGAAGCACAAGCAGAAGCGGTGATATAGTTGGGGCCGTGGAAGCCGTACATTATCGAAATTTGACCAGCAGCAATGTCTGCAATCATCTTGGGGATGAAGAAAGGATTGAACTTAGGACCATCCTCACGATGAGCACCATAATAGCCAACCTCTTCCTCGAAGGTCTTGATACCACCAATACCTACACCATAGACAACACCAATACGGTTCTTGTCCTCTGCCTCCAGATCCATGCCTGAATCCTCGACAGCCTGCTTGGCGGCAATGATGGCCAACTGCGTATAGCGGTCCATCTTACGAGCCTCCTTGCGGTCGATGTAAGCATTGATGTCGAGACCCTTCACCTCACAGGCGAACTGAGTCTTGAACTTTGCTGGGTCGAACAGTGTAATAGGTGCAGCTCCGCTCTTACCTGCCAGCATATTCTCCCAAGTCTCCTTAGGATTATTGCCAAGCGGTGTAACGGCACCCATGCCTGTTACTACTACTCTCTTTAATTCCATACGATTAAAAAAAAGGGTATGGGTTGCCCTCTCAAGTTAAGATGGCAACCCATACTCATTATTCATTTATTTTGCGTTCTCCTCGATATAAGCGATTGCGTCACCTACAGTACCAATCTTCTCAGCCTTATCGTCGGGGATAGAGATTCCGAACTCCTTCTCAAACTCCATGATGAGCTCAACGGTATCCAGTGAGTCAGCACCAAGGTCATTTGTGAAACTTGCCTCGGGCTTTACCTCAGCCTCATCAACACCCAGTTTGTCTACGATAATTGCCTTTACTTTGCTTTCAATTTCTGACATAATTTTCTTCTTTAAAATGTTAATAATTTGATTCTTTTTCTGAAAACTTCGCAACAAAAGGTCGCTTAGCGGGTGCAAAGTAACGAATTTTTATTGACTTACGCAAATATTTTTAAGAAAAAAGCACTCTGTTTTGCACATTATCCCCCTACTTGTGCATATTTTTGACCGAAAAAGTGCCGTTCTTACACTTTTAGCGTTCCTCTTTCTCTCTTCTAAGTGGATAATTATTGCGTAAAGATTCAAAATTCTCAGGGTGTTGCTTCAACTTTTGACTATCATCCAAAGGATTGTAAAGTTGGAGAGGGTCTCCAGTATAAAGAAAGTCCACAGGCAAGGAAGGAGGTTTGATGGCTCCAGGATGCTTTAATCCAAAATGCTGACACAACGCGTCAATGACCATATTGTCAGCATTCACCTTTCCGTCAGCAGAATAGCCTGCAATATGAGGGGTGCCGATATAAACCCGCTTCAACAATTCAAGGCTGAGATGAGGTTCGTGCTCCCAAACGTCAATGACGGCATCATGTACCCTGCCTTCGTTAAGGGCTGACAGCAGGGCTTCATTGTCAACAACCTCACCACGACTCGTATTTATAATATAAGGTACGCGCGAGAGCTGGTGGAAGAAAGCGTCGTCAGCCATGTGGTAAGTGGCGTATTCGCCCTCACGCGTCAGAGGCACGTGGAAAGTGATGACGTCAGCTTCGCGCTCGATGGCATCGAGCGAAACAAAAGAAGGGTCAGCCAGCAGGGGGTCGCACACTAAGACACGCATCCCTAAACGTTCAGCGACAGCCTTGACTTTCGAACCTACGTGACCACAACCCACGATTCCTATCGTCGATTCACGCAGAGCAAGCCCCTTTTCGCGTTCCAACAACAACAGCGAACACTCAACGTATTGCGCCACAGAGGCAGCATTACACCCTGGACAATTCGTCCAACGGATGCCAGCTCGCTTCATGTATGCTGTGTCAATATGGTCAAAACCAATGGTTGCTGTTGCCACAAACTGCACCTTGCTATCTTTCAGCAACGCTTCATCACAACGAGTACGCGTTCGGACTATCAAAGCATCAGCGTCTCGGACGTCATCAGCACTGATGTCTGCCCCTCGCAATGCCACCACCTCGTCCGCCAAAAGTTCCAGCTTTTCGCGAATAAAAGGTATCTTATCGTCGACAACTATCTTCATATTGCCTGCAAAATTACGAAATCTTTCTTAATAATTTGGTTTTTTACGTAGTTATTTGTATCTTTGCAAACAAAACAATCAAAACTATGACATTTACAGAACAAGCCAATCAGATTTTCAAGCAGGCGATACGCGATTATCACCTGAAGGATCACGTAGATACCCCCATCAACAATCCTTACAAGACTGGCACCATTGAGCACAGTCTTTACCTGAAGTGCTGGATAGATACCGTTCAGTGGCATCTGGAGGATATCATCCGCGATCCGCACATCAACCCAGCAGAAGCTTTGGGACTGAAGCGTCGTATTGACCGTTCGAACCAGGATCGTACGGACTTGGTAGAAGAAATCGACTCCTACTTCCGTCAGACATACAGCGAGGTAAAACCCTTGCCTGAGGCGCGTCTCAACACTGAGAGTCCTGCCTGGGCGGTTGATCGTCTGAGCATTCTGGCCCTGAAAATCTGGCACATGCAGGAACAGACGGAGCGCAAGGACGCTGATGCTGCTCACCTGAAGAAGTGTCAGGCCAAACTCGACGTTTTACTCGAACAGCAAGTAGACCTCTCGACGGCTATCGACCAGTTGTTGGAAGACATCGAGGCTGGACGCAAATACATGAAGGTCTATCGCCAGATGAAGATGTATAACGACCCAAGCACCAATCCGATACTTTATAAGAAGTAAGAGATGAGGGGTGAGAGGTAAGATATGAAGAAAGACCACATTCTTGTTATCCGCTTTTCTGCCTTAGGCGACGTGGCTATGGTCGTGCCTGTGGTGTATTCGCTGGCTAAGCAGCACCCTGACATTCGCATCACGGTACTCAGTCGTGCACCTTTCCGTCCGCTCTTCGAGAATCTGGCGCCCAACATTGGTTTCATGGGTGCCGACCTGAAGCGCGAATACAAAGGTCTCAGGGGGCTCAACGCACTCTATCGTCGTCTGACTGCCAAGCAGTTTACGGCTATTGCTGACTTGCATAGTGTGTTACGCTCAGAATTCCTACGTCTACGCTTTAACATGAGTCGTTGCAGGGTGGAGCATATCAATAAACACCGTAAAGGTCGTCGCAAACTGACGTCCAACAACAACAAACAGCTCATCCAGCAACCCACACCCTTCCAGAACTACGTGGAAGTGTTCGAGCGCTTGGGCTATTCCATCAATATCCAGTTTACCAGCATTTTCCCTTCTGGAAGAGGCGACCTCAGCCTATTGCCAGCCAATATGAACGCAAAGAATGCTGACGAACTCTGGATTGGCATTGCGCCCTTTGCAGCCCACGAAGGGAAGATCTATCCCACCCCATTGATGCATGAGGTCATTCGTCAGCTGACACAACAGCATCCCAATGCGCGCATCTTCCTCTTTGGACGAGGCGAGAAGGAAGACCAGCACTTCACAAAGTGGTGCAAGGAATTCCCCACCTGCGTCTTCGTCAGCCAGCATTTACAGTCGATGAACGAAGAACTCATCCTCATGAGCCACCTCGACGTCATGCTCTCGATGGACTCCGCCAATATGCACCTAGCTTCGCTGACTGGCATTCCCGTCGTCAGCATCTGGGGAGCAACGCATCCCTATGCGGGTTTCATGGGTTGGAACCAAACGAAAGACAATGCCGTTCAGGCAGACCTCGACTGCCGTCCCTGCAGCATCTTCGGACAGAAGCCCTGCAAACGCGGCGACTATGCCTGTATGACGATGATAAAACCAGAAACTGTCGTTGAGAAAGTCAACACCCTTTTACAAACTAAACAAAACAATTAAGCTTATGAAAAAGTACATCTGCGAGACCTGCGGTTACGTGTATGACCCAGAAGTTGGCGATCCT
>CADCDY010000118.1 GCA_902800245.1 uncultured Prevotellaceae bacterium | reverse complement strand
AACTCCGCGAGCGACTGGCTGACTACGAGGCAGACGCGCCAGAGGGATTGTGGGCGGACATTGAGCGTCGTCTGACCCAACAGCCAACAAGCGTCGTAGCACCCCAAAAACAGAAAAGCACCGTAACACCCCTTTGGCGACGCTGGATGAGCATTGCCGCCCTCGTGGCTCTGGTCGCAGGTATTGGTTGGTGGCTCTGGCCCAAGGAACAAACGCAGAAGGAACCGCTTGCAAAAAAAGAGCAAACACAGAACGAATCGCTTGCAAAAAAGGAACAAACACAAAGCAAGCCTCTGGCAAAGCATGAGGCGGAGCTTAGAGAGTCACCAGTCCGTACGGGACGGACTGAGAGTTCGCTCCTTACGGAAAAAAAGTTCGCTCCCTACGGAAAAAAAGTTCGCATTAATCAAACAGACAGCAACATCCTATCTCCAAATCATGCCCCTGCTGACAACCAAGCAGAGACAGAGTGGGCTGAGGTTCGGCCTCAGCCTCAACGCCCCTCTCCCCTCCCCTCGCCTACAAAGAATCGCAAGGGCATTACGATAGGCCTCATGGCTAATAACGGCCTCTTGGCCTACAACCACACCAACGGAGTGATGATGAGCCCAGAGATAGCCAGTCGCTACGACTTTAGCGACTATCTGCCCCCTGGTAGCACTCGCGCTACGGAGGAGCCCATCTGGCTCATTGGTTATGAGGAGCGCCAGCATCACGACCATCCCATCTCGTTTGGTCTTACCCTCAGCTATCCCCTGACGAATCGCTGGACGCTAAGCACAGGTCTCGTCTATACGCGTCTGAACTCGCAGTTTGTCAACGTCCTAAGCGGCACGCCTATCACTACCGATCAGCGTCTCGACTATCTGGGCGTTCCCCTTAACGTGCAGTATCACGTGCTGAAGGGCAAGGGTTGGAAGGCCTACGCCTCAGCTGGCGCACAACTCGACTGGAACATCAAGGCCAAAAGAAATACCGAAGGAGTCGACGTCAACGCCAGAAACGACCATCCGCAGTGGTCGCTGGCTGGAGGCATTGGCATAGAATACGACATCATCCCCCTCGTGGGCATCTATGCTGAACCTGGCCTGCGCTACTATCTGAAGAACGACAGCAAGGTGGACAACTTCTTCAAAGACCAGCCATTTAACTGGACCTTACAGATAGGAATCAGGCTGAATTTGGGGAAAGAGGGTAAATAATTCATAATGGATAATGGATAATTGACAATTATTTTGTAATTTTGCAGCCGAAAATAAACGTTTATTAGAAAAGATGTCATTAAAATGTGGTATTGTGGGACTGCCCAATGTGGGTAAGTCTACCTTGTTCAACTGCCTGTCGAGCGCAAAGGCACAGGCAGCAAATTTTCCTTTTTGTACGATAGAACCCAACGTGGGTGTGATTACCGTTCCTGACGAGCGACTGACGAAACTGGCTGAGCTCGTTCACCCTGGACGTATCGTGCCTGCAACCTGCGAAATCGTTGATATTGCCGGCCTCGTAAAGGGTGCCTCGAAGGGTGAAGGCTTAGGCAACAAGTTCCTTGGAAACATTCGCGAGACGGATGCCATTATCCACGTGTTGCGTTGTTTCGAAGACGAAAACATCACCCACGTGGATGGAACCATCGACCCCATTCGCGACAAGGAAATCATTGATACGGAGCTGCAGTTGAAGGACCTCGAGACCATCGAGAGTCGCTTGGCGAAGACGGAGAAAGCTGCTGCTGCAGGCAATAAGGAGGCAAAGATTGAGGTCACTGTACTCAAGGCCTACAAAGAGGTGCTGGAGCAAGGCAAGAATGCGCGTATCGTCGAGTTCGAAAGCAAGGACGAGCAGGATTGTGCGCGTAATCTCTTTTTGCTGACTGCCAAGCCTGTGCTATATGTTTGCAATGTGGGTGAGGCTGATGCGAAGAGTGGTAATGCCTTCACGCAAAAGGTTGAGGCACTCGCTAAGGAAGAAGGCGCTGAGGCGATGATTATTGCTGCCAAGACAGAAGAGGATATCGCTGAGCTCGAGAGCTACGAGGACAAGCAGCTGTTCTTGGAGGAGCTGGGTCTTGAAGAAAGTGGTGTCAACCGCCTCATCAAGAAAGCTTACGCCCTGTTGAACCTTGAAACCTTCATCACCGCTGGTGAAATGGAGGTAAAGGCCTGGACGTATAAGAAGGGTTGGAAGGCTCCCCAGTGCGCTGGCGTCATTCATACCGACTTCGAGAAGGGCTTCATCCGCGCCGAGGTCATCAAGTACGACGACTATATCCAATACGGTTCTGAGGCCGCTGTCCGCGAAGCAGGCAAGATGGGCATCGAAGGCAAGGACTACGTAGTCCAGGACGGTGATATTATGCACTTTAGATTCAATGTGTAATTCAGTTCATCAAGAATTAGAGAATTAGAGAATTTTATGCCTGAATATCTCTATAAAGAGGAATCAAAACAATTGTTAGGAATTGCGATGCAACTGCATCGTGAATTGGGCTGTGGATTCAAGGAAAAAGTTTACCAAGATGCCTTTGAGGTATTATTATAAGTTCATTCCTAATCGTCCCAATTACACAAAAATTCTCTAATTCTCCTATTTCAAATTAAAGTTTTCTCTAATTCTTGGCATTACCTCAAATTTAAATATTCTCTAATTCTCAAATTCTTGATAATAAATCCAAAATAAATTCATGAACATCATATCATACATTTCTTGGGATCCAAATATCAGCTTTGGACCGTTTAGGTGGTACGGATTGTGCTGGCTGGTGGGCTTGGCACTGGCCTATCTCATCGTCAAACGACTCTATAAGGAACAGAAAATCAAGGACGAGTTGTTCGACCCCCTGTTTTTCTATTGCTTCATCGGCATCCTGTTAGGAGCCCGTCTGGGTCATTGCATTTTCTACGAGCCGGACTATTTCCTGACGTCTTTCAAGGGCTTTATAGAGATGTTCATCCCCATTCGTTTTATGGCAGACGGAGGTTGGAAGTTTGTGGGCTACCAAGGCCTTGCGTCGCATGGTGGCACATTGGGCTTGATTATCGCCTTGTGGCTCTACGTCAAACGGACCAAGCTCAGCATCTGGACGGTATTGGACAATATCGCTATTGCTACAGGAACCACAGCGTGTTTCATCCGCTTGGGCAACCTCATGAACTCAGAGATTATCGGCAAGGTGACGGACGTTCCCTGGGCCTTTATCTTCGAGCGTGTCGATATGCTTCCTCGCCATCCAGGCCAGCTCTATGAAGCTATTGCATATGGTATTTTGTTTGGTATCATGTGGTACTTGCACAAGCGTATGCCTGAAAAGATTGGCTCTGGCTGGTACTTTGGTTTCTGCCTGACCTATATCTTCACCTTCCGCTTCTTTATTGAGTACACCAAGGAAATCCAGGAAGCTTTCGAGGCTACGTTACCTTTTGATATGGGACAAATACTCTCTGTTCCGTTTATCATCATTGGCGTTGTCTGTATGATAAGGGCCAAGAAAAAGAATTAGACACGGATTACCCCCGTTCAGGCGAATTTGTAATTCGCCTGCCGTGAGTATCTGAATTTGTAATTTTATTAAATATCAGAACTAATGAGAAGATTATTTCTGTTAACATTATTTCTACTCGTTGCCAGTACAGGATGGTCACAGGATTCTCAAACAGTGGAGCATTTGTTCAAAGTATTCTATTATGACAAGGACAGCATCCGGATAGATATTCCAGAAAATGAGCATACTTCCACAAAACTTACTGGTTTCATGGTGCACAAGGCCAAGATTGTTATATTCGGTGATAAAGCCAAGACGGAATTGACCAATACAGACAATCTCTTCATAGAAGTAATGGACACAATACAACTGAAGCCACAGTTCTTCAGAGTGATGAAAATGAAAGTGAAAAAAGGCAACCGTGAGGCGACCTGTTGGTCAAATTCTCCGTTAGGTGTCAAGGATTGCTCAAATGATTTCATTCCCACGACGCTTTATCCAATCAAGGAAAATATCTACCGCATTGACATCAAGGACTTGCCGAAAGGCCACTATTTTGTCATGTACCAAGAAGGCCTGAGCACGTTGATGGAGCCATATGATTTTGACAAGTAGGCCAATGACTCCCCTCACTAAGCAACTTTATTTCACAACCTCGACAGTCATCGACTGGGTAGATATCTTTTCACGTCCAGCCTATCGCCACATTGTTGTGGAGTCGCTTGACTACTGCCAACAGCAGAAGGGTTTGCGTATTTACGCCTGGGTACTTATGACAAACCATCTGCATATGGTAGTCGACACAGAGGGCAAACAGACTGTAGGTGATATCTTGCGTGACTTCAAGAAGTTTACGAATAAGAAGATTCTCAAAGTACTTGAAACAGATGAGCATGAGAGTCGCCGTATATGGATGCTTGACAGATTCCGTTTTGCTGGGGCTAACGACAGACGAATTACAAATTACCGCTTTTGGCAGGAAGGCAATCACATAGAAGAGATTTACACACAGGAGTTCCTTTGGCAGAAAATTAATTATATCCATCAGAATCCTGTACGAGCGGAGATTGTGACGCGGGCGGAGGATTATCTGTATAGTTCGGCCATAAATTACGCAGGGGAAAAAGGGCTATTGAATGTGGAAGTCGTAAAGTTTTGATTATTTTGATTATTTAAGCGCATTACAAATGCTTATACTCGCTGCTGCCGAATTACAAATTCGTCAGAACGAAGGCCGTGTCTTTTTAAATAAAAAGCCGTGTAATCCGTGCCAAAATTATTTTCCTGAGACGATTTTTTTGATGTCGTTGAGTTTGTTGAGGGCTTCAAGAGGTGTGAGGTTGTTCACATCGAGGCCGAGGATTTCGTCGCGGACTTGACAAAGGACGGGATCGTCCAATTGGAAGAATGAGAGTTGCATTCCCTCGCGACTCTGGGCAATCTCCGCTGTCGGCTTGCCAACAGTGCCTACAGAGGCATTATCCGTTTCCAACTGCTTCAGAATGACGTTGGCGCGCTTGACGATGCTCTTGGGCATACCAGAAATCTCTGCCACGTGGATACCAAACGAATGTTCTGAGCCTCCTTTTTCCAATTTACGCAGGAAGATGACCTTTCCTTCCACCTCCTTCACAGAGACATTGTAATTCTTGATGCGCTTGAAGTTCTTCTCCATTTCGTTCAGTTCGTGGTAGTGTGTCGCGAAGAGCGTACGAGCCTGAGCTTTGGGGTGTTCGTGCAGATACTCAACGATAGCCCACGCAATGGAGATTCCGTCATACGTCGAGGTGCCTCGTCCCAACTCGTCGAAGAGCACCAGCGAGCGAGGCGTCACATTATTTAATATATTGGCAGCCTCCGTCATTTCCACCATAAAGGTCGATTCGCCCAAGGAAATATTATCTGAGGCCCCTACCCTCGTGAAAATCTTGTCCACCAAACCAATTTTCGCGCTCTCTGCTGGCACGAAACATCCTATTTGGGCTAGCAGTACGATCAAGGCTGTCTGGCGCAACAGGGCCGATTTACCAGCCATATTCGGACCTGTAATGATGATGATTTGCTGGCGCTCTGAGTCGAGATAGATATCGTTTGGCACGTAATGTTCGCCCAAAGGCAATTGCGTCTCAATGACAGGGTGGCGACCCTGTTTGATCTCTATCACGTCGCTGGCATCAATCACAGGACGCACGTAGTGGTTCTCTTCAGCCGTCTTGGCAGCACTCAGCAAACAGTCGAGATGGGCAATGACGTTAGCGTTGATCTGAATCTGGGGGATAAACTCCTGCATCGCCAGTACGAGGTCGTTGAAGAGCTGTGCTTCGAGCGAGAGAATCTTATCCTCAGCACCAAGAATCTTCTCTTCGTATTCCTTCAGTTCCTGCGTGATATAACGCTCCGCCTGAGCCAGCGTCTGCTTGCGAACCCACTCCTGAGGCACTTTGTCCTTATAGGTATTGCGCACCTCGAGGTAATAGCCAAAGACGTTGTTATAACCTATCTTCAGGCTCTGGATACCTGTCTCTTGAGCCTCGCGCTCCTGAATCTGCAACAGATAATCCTTGCCAGAATAAGCAATATGTCGCAACTCATCCAGTTCTGCATTCACACCGTCGCGAATCACGCCTCCCTTTGCTACCAATTGTGGTGGATCGTTCTGAATCTCGCGTTCTATCCTATCGCGAATGCTCTCGCAAAGATTCAACTGCTCCCCTACCCTTTTCAGCGATTCGTTGTTGGCATAGAGACACGCTGTCTTGATGGGTTGGATCGCCTGCAGGGCCATCTTCAGTTGTACCACCTCACGAGGCGACACGCGACCCACAGCAACCTTCGAGATGATACGCTCCAAGTCACCCATACGGTGCAGTTGGTCGTCAACACACTGGCGGAACTCTGGTTCACGATAGTAATACTCCACGATATCCAGACGCTCGTTGATGGGCTTTTCGTCCTTCAGCGGAAATACCAACCAGCGACGCAACATACGACCACCCATAGGCGTCACCGTATGGTCAATGACGTTGAGCAACGACTTACCGTCGTCCTGCATAGGCGTGATGAGTTCCAGCGAACGCACGGTAAACTTATCCAGACGCACATAGCGCTCCTCTTCGATACGAGAGAGCGAGGTGATGTGGGCAATCTGCGTGTGCAACGTCTGCTCCAGATATTGCAGGATAGCACCAGCAGCAATGACGCCACTCTTCAGGTGGTCAACGCCAAAACCCTTCAGCGACTTGACGTTGAAGTGCTTGAAGAGTTTCTGATGGGCAGTCTGCTCCGTAAACACCCAGTCGTCGAGTTCGAAAGTCACCAGACGATTGCCAAAGTAGCGTTCGAAGTCGTGTTTGCGACCCCTATCGTAGAGCACCTCTTTGGGTTGGAAATTGCCAATGAGCTTCTCCACGTAGTCGTAAGTACCCTCGCCTACCAGGAATTCACCCGTCGAGATGTCCAGAAACGAAACGCCACAGGCCGCCTTGCCAAAATGCACAGCCGAGAGGAAGTTGTTCTCCTTGTAGTTCAGCACCGTATCCTGCATGGCCCTTGGGATCTTCCAACTGGTCGCAGATGGCCACACGCTTGCCAGCACGAATCAGTTTTGGCAGATAGGTGTCGAGGGCGTGATGGGGAAAACCAGCCATTTCGTCGCCTTTGTTGTAGCCATTATTCCTATGAGTAAGCGTAATGCCCAGTATCCTCGAAGCAATGACAGCATCCTCGCAATAGGTCTCGTAGAAGTCGCCACAACGAAACAGCAACAAGGCCTCAGGGTACTTAGCCTTGAAGTCAAAAAACTGTTTCATCATCGGAGTCAACTCCTTACCTTCCTTCGTTGCCATCTTGCCATTTCTTTTAGTTAGGTTGCAAAGGTACGAATAAGTGAGCAAAAAGCCAAATAATTTTTGAGCTTTTTCGAACAGAAGTACCTTGACCAAGGGTCAATGTTACGAAAAAAAAGCGGAACAACCAAATGTTCCGCTCTTTTATTATAACTTGAGCTTTGCTCAGTTTTATTCTCACTTATTCACAAACTTGAGCTTTGCTCGAGTTTGTTCACGCTCGATAAAACTTGAACAAGTTCAGTTTTATTCTCACTTATTCACAAACTTTTTACCATTCATGATGATCAAGCCCTTGTAACCGGCATTTACCTTCTGACCTGCTACGTTGTAGATAGCACCGTTCTGGGCCTTAGCAGCGTCGATGGTGTTGATACCTGTTGCTGGTGTAACAGTCTCCAATACTTCCTTGGTCTCCTCGTTGAAGGTAATGGTAACGGTACTGGTCTGCTCAATACTCAGCTGATAGTTTCCACTGGCGGGGTATGAAACCGACCAGTCATGGTCTGCGCGAACTTTGTATTCGTAATCACCCTTTTCAACATCCCTTATCTCAACTCTATAGAGTCCATCGTCGCCCTTCGTCATATCTTGGTCAACTTCCCAACTGCCGACAAGAGTACCGACAACGCTATAGGTGTGGGTTACAACTTCTGCCTCGCCTGTCTTCACCTTGTCAACGGTAATCTCCTTAGACGTTGCATTGAACGTGATTGTCACCTTATACTTAGCAGTCTCGTCAACAGAGAATGTATAATTTTGGCTGGGATAAGCCTCGTCCCAAGAGTGGTTCTTCACAATCTTAAACTCGTTGCTAACACCAGCCTCCAGCGTGATATCCTCTTTTACATAAGTGTAGGTCACACCATCTGTAGAAGTCATATCAGCATTAGTATCTGAAGGATCCCAAGAGTTGTCTACCAAAGGCTTTGTACCTGCTACAGTCCAAATATCCGTAGAAGCTGCAGTAGCCTCTTCAATAGCGATAGGCAGGAACTGAGCATTCTCCTTATAAACACTGATTACACCAGTGATGTTATAGTTCTTGCCCTCTTCAGGAGCAGCGATCTCAATACCAAACGTGTTGTAACCTTTAACCTCTACACCACCCTCTGTGATAGTAAAATTCTTACCCTCAGGAGCAGTATAAGCTACACCCTTCAGAACAACAACCTGATTCATATTTGCAGGTACAACATCTGTGATTGCTGCATCAGGATAGGTAACCTGTATTGCTGAAGCACCATTTGTAGCCAGAACATCATTGGGAACTGCCTCGAACAAGTTATTATAGACACTTACCTTACCAGTCCAATTAGCAGCAACTTTCGTACCGATACCCAGATTTGCCAACTTTGTCTTTCCATTGTCATAGATAAGGCTTGAACCAGTGTCATCCTTAATATAGGCATAACTTCCATTGACATAAACTACCAGTACGTCACTTGTATATGTAAATGTGGTATTGTTCTCCAAAGCATTCAGAGCAGCAACATTAGCCACAGTTGTAGTTTCGCTTGGAGTCTCTGCCTCCTTAACGGTCAGATTATAAGAAACCGTTGAAGCCTCATAAGAATCATTGCCTTCGAAAATGGCAGAGATTTTGGTAGTACCTGCTGCCACAAGCGTTACTTGGCCGTTTTCATTAATCGTTGCCACTTCTTCCTTAGTGCTTGCATAAGAAACGGTCAGATTATTGGGGTTGCTCAGAGTTGGGAAAACATTATCATCTGCACCAATTGTTACAGTAGCTGAAGCTTTGCTCCAAGCAATATCGGCAGACTGCTTTGCACCAGAACCCTTCTTCCAGATTTTAATCGTCCTAATCTGATTATTGTGGTTACTGTTTACCTTGATGGTATAAATGGTGCCTGCAGCCTGCTTTCCGTCTGCAATTGTGAATATATTCGTTCCCTGAGCGCCAACAGTTTCTGTACTTACGGCCTCATCACCAACAAATATATTTTGTTTTACACCAGTAGAAGCACTTGGATTACCTTCAACGTCAATGCGCTCAACGTCAAAGTTAAATGCTGGCAGTGTCAGATAAGCACCCTGCTTGCCATAAAGCAGATAGTGATCCTTGTTGTGCCAATAATAACCCTGACCTGTAGAGCCTGCTACCTTAACGGTATAACCACCATAGGTAAAGGACTGCTCATCTACTAATTTGTTTGCCGAACCTGAAGGGAATCCCCACACACTCTCCTTTGAACCCTCTTCGGTCTCAAGAGTGAAGTCCAATGTCACTTCCTGAGCACTGATGTTCAAACCAATCATAGCCAATAAGGCTACAAATGAATAGCGTAAAAATTTGTTCATAAGCGTTTTAGTTTAAAAAGTTAATAATATGTCGTTTTATTGTTTTGTGCCGCAAAGATAAGAAAAAAAATCGGACCGACCAAATATCAGCCCGATTTTTTATCTAAATGGTTCTACTTTGTCTTATTATTCAAAGAAATAGCTTGGAATACCCATATCCAATTCCGGAGCGAGGATGTCACCAGAATTTTCGATTTCCGGAGTATCGTTCAAATCCATTAATTCTGATCCTGCCAACAGGGGTTGGAACGTATTGATGTCCACTACTTCCATTTCGGGCTTAAAATATGTTTTCTTCATAACTTGTGTCCTCCTTCTTTATTACTTAATTATCACTTTCTTACCATTCACAATGTAGAGTCCCTTCATAGGCTGAGCCACGCGCTGACCATTCAGGTTGTAGAACTCACCGTTAACCTTGAATCCTTCACCCTTAACCATATCAATGCCCGTCGTATCGTCACCACCGAAGCCAAGGAAGTCTGGAGCAGAAGTCAGAGCTACAGAAAGATAGCATTTACCTGCTGGAACCTTCACGCCGGCCTTAACCTTATAGAAGCCAACAACTGCGGGCTCTCCCTTTGAAGCCAAAGCATAAACGGTTGTACCATCAGTTGTGGTAATACTTCCATCAGAAACTTCAAGTTTGTTGCCTGTTACTTCTGCTGCGCTGGCAATGATGTCCAAAGCATAGGTTCCTGCTGCTCCATTCAAAATGACAGGAGTATTAGCTGGTGCCTCTGTAATTTCTGTCAATGTTACGCTTGTCGCACCAACATTTGAAACCTTGTATGCGGTAACCCCTGCAAAACCAAGAGCCTTCTTAGCATTGCAATAGGTCAAGTAACCTGCCTCTGGAATAGTAATGGCATCACAATTAACGCCGATTCTACCAAGTGCAACGTTACCCTTAGTTTTCGTTATGTAAATCCACTTAATGTAGCGTGCCGAAGAAGGTACATTATCTAATGACTCATTCAAAACATCTGATGTCAATATCGATTTCGTGTAGGTCTTCAGGTCTGTATAAGTCACACCGTCTGCAGAAGTTTGTACTTTAAATGTACCTTCCCAAGGTTCAGAGCTTGTGCCGTTGCCTTTGATGTCAAAATTAAGGACTTCAGCAGCACCGTTAATCTTCAAGATAAGATAATCACCTTCACCATCAAACTTCAGTTTTGGTGATGAACTGTAATCACTGCCAAGACTATTTGGGCTAAAACCTGCAGTTGTCGCAACGTCACTCTTTCCACCATCGAATGCAAATGGCAAGGTGGCAGTTCCATAAGATGCTTTCTGCGTGATCTTGACATCCTTATTGGTAGCACCTTCATAAGAAAGGGTGATATAACCAATACGCTGTTCACCTGTGTTTTGGGTAACAGAGAAGGTGACCTTGTTATTTCCGCCATCTACCTGTACATTACTAATCCAATCACCGCTTTTAACTGCAGCAGTAAGCGATGCTGTTGTTGGGTTGTCAATAGTATATGTGATTTCGCCAGAAGTGGTCTCAGAGTCAATAGTAACATTTGAAGCATTGATAGCAGGAGCAGGAGCGCCTGTAGCTTCGTAACTAAGCAGTTGACTGCCTGCATCAAATTCCGGGGTTGTATTAGAACCGCTTACGTATTTCTTTAACGTACCAAAAACTTTCACCTGATCACCCACGTTCAAGTCTGTTTTAGCCGTGAAGTTTGCTCCGTTTAATCCTTTACCATTATAAACTTCAAGTTGTGATGTTGTTGTGCCATCATCAGAAATCCAATATGTAATAGCGTTAGAACTGTAACTGACAACCTGAGAAATGATACCTGCCACACACTGGCCTTCTATTGTTTCGTTGTCAGCAAGATCATCAATGGCTGCTAGGGCTGCTGTTACAGTCGTAGGAGTTGCTTTGGTAAAGGTCTTGGTGGCCTCATCACTATCAGTCAAACCGCTCTTAGTAGCCTTGGCTTTAACTGTTGTTGTCGCAGTAAGCGTAAAGGGAGCGCTGTAGTTATTCCAATTCGTACCGTCTGTGCTGTACTTAATAGTTGCGCCCTCAGTTCCACAGGAAATCGATACCGTCGTAGAAGTAAGGAAGGCTTCATTACCACTGATGGTAGGCGTGGCAACCTTTGATGTTCCACCTGAATACGTTATGGTGACAGACTTGATGTATATAGCCTTACTGCTGTTATTTGCCCAGGTTATTACAACGTTGCCCGTACCAGAACCTGTAAATGTATAATCTGCTGCAGAACTGGTCAGACTCGCAGTTGCGTTTCCACTACACGTAAACCCCGTTCCGCCTACAGATACAGCTACGGTTGCATTAATACTTTTTGCTCCAGAGGTGTTAACAACAACACTTGTTATAGTACCAGAGATATTTGAACCCGTCAGGACGATTCCTGTTGCGGGTTTGCTGCCCGAACCAATCTGAGCACCCTTGGTTCCATCAAGATTCTGCCAAGAAGCCTCACTGTCCCATGTAACAGCAAGGTTCCATGCGGCAGATGTAAAATCTCCTGTTTGTGTGAAATTAGAAGTCACATCACCTGTCTTCGTGAATTTGGTTGAAACCGTACTGATATTGGTGCCTGCCCACGCGCTTGAACTTCCTGCTATTAGGGCGCATAGCAGGAGCATCAGTTTTGTTAGTAATGCTTTTTTCATAATTTATAATATTTAGTTAGTAATAGAAAAATTTCAATTAGGCTGAGCGTGAGCACACTCGCAATCGTACATAAGTCGATTGCAAAGTTAGGAATTTTTTTGGTAACCGCCAAACAAATGACTATAAAATTCCTTAAAAATGAACGGCGCAGGTTTACCATTACACAAAAGCGCTTTTTTGTGTATTCGAAAAGCGAAGCGGCCATATATATATTGTGTGTGTAGTTATCTCGTCTTTTTCTACTACTCCGCTCTATTTATTATATAGGGGGTATGGGGGGAATTTTTCTTTGTCTCGTTTCTTTTTCGCTCTTTTAAAACACAAGCTTTGTGCGAAAAAAAGCCTCATAAATGCACTTTTCTTCACTTTTCCTTGGAAGTATCAAAAATAAATTCTATCTTTGCACCAAGAAAAGACGAAAGGATATAAGATGGACAAGAGATTTACACCACGTTCAAACGAAGAGATGCTTGCCGCAGTGCGAGCATTTCAGGCAAGACAGCGCAAATGGTTCGAGGAATCCAACAAACGTCTGGAAAAAAGAATCATTGAACACGAACTTGCCGTATAACTTTTTATGTACACACTTGATTTAGCCCTACTTAATCTCCGTTCTCCCCTATTACGTTTGGAAGGTAAAGGACGGAGTTTATGCATTTGACACCGACTATGAAGTAAGCTACGAAATTGGGTTGAGCGTCAACGTTGAGATGCTTCAAATGGAGGTATGCGCTTTCGATATCAACAACAAAAATAATAAGCCGTCACCTAACGACCGCAAACTCCGCGACACCATCCTTGCCATCATCGAAGAGTTCTTTCGTGCAAATGGCGGTGTGCTGCTCTATATCTGTGCCACAGGCGACGGTATGCAAAAGTATCGTTTCCACTTGTTCCTTCGCTGGTTCAACACTTACGAGCACCGCGACCTCTACGAGATTCGTACTGTTGAGGACGTGATGGACGATAAGACTCCCAACTACGGTGCTATTATCGTAGAAAAAACGCACCCAGACCTTGAATTGATCCTGGCGCGTTTCGATGAGTTGGCTGCTTTCCTAAAAAAACCGCTCGGTTGATATCTAGGCGGAATCGTTAATTATGTTAAAAATATTCGGTTTTGCGCTCATCCCATTCTTTTTGTTGGTAAAAACTCGGAACATCCTTAGAGCAACCCCAGAGCAGACTGCGAGCAACCCTATGGCAAGGCTTTCGTGGAACTAAATAGATGCAAATGTCCGTTAATATCAGTATTTAGA
>CADCDY010000117.1 GCA_902800245.1 uncultured Prevotellaceae bacterium | reverse complement strand
GGAATTGACGATGCAAAAGTAAGCATAATACTTTGAAGTACCAAATAAATGGCGAAAAAACTATAGCTTTCCTAACAGTTGTTTGGCAACGGTAACAGCAGAATTAGCGTTGTCGCTATAGCCGTCGGCACCAATTTCGTCGGCAAAACCTTGTGTGACGGGTGCTCCACCCACCATCACTTTCACCTGGTCACGAATACCGGCAGCCTCGAGAGCGTCGATGACTTCCTTCATATACCCCATCGTTGTCGTCAGCAAGGCACTCATGCAAAGGATGTCGGGCTGGTTGTCTTTTACGGCCTGGATAAAGGTGTCGGCAGAGACGTCAATACCGATATTCACCACCTCGAAACCACAACCTTCGAGCATCGAGGCAACGAGGTTCTTGCCGATGTCGTGCAGGTCTCCCTTTACGGTTCCAATCACCACCTTTCCTATTGCCGTGCTGGCACTACCTGAAAGCATGGGTTTCAGCAGTTCGAGGGCAGCCTTCATTGCGCGACCAGCCATCAACAACTGGGGTACAAAGGCCTTGCCGTCCTGAAATCGCTGACCGACTTCCCCCATTGCACGAATCATCTGACCGTTAATGAGGTCGGCAGGAGCAATGCCTTGTGCGATAGCCTTCTCCGTAGCCGCAGCAGCCTCCTCGCTCTTGCCGTTAAGGATGGCTTGGAAGAGTTGCTCCTTAGGGGTGACGGAGGTAGGTTTGGCAGGTTCTGAAGGTTTGTTCGGTTCTGAAGGTTTGTTCGGCTCTGAAGGATTTATAGGTTTTGTTGGTACAGCCAAAACCTTATTGGTTTGGGGACTTAGCGGCGACAGGAAGATTCCCGGGATGGGTTCAATGGCTTTTGCCATCATGCGGATATGGGCGTCGGTCGTTCCGCAACAGCCTCCGAGGATGTTGATACAATGGTTCTCCAGCAACGGCCAGAGGTCAGCCACCAGACTCTCAGGTGTCTTATGATACTGTCCGTTACCATCTGGCATACCCGCATTGGGATAGAGGCTCACCTTCAGCCCAAACGATGCCAGCTGACACACCAGTGGCGTCATCAGCGGAACATCAGACACACAATTGATGCCAACGGAATAAAGCTTAGTGTTTTGAGATAAGAGGTGAGAGATAAAGTCGGTGATGCTTTGTCCCAGCATATTATGACCGTCTGACGTCGACACGCTGAAACTCAGCATAATAGGCAATGCGGGAGCCACTTCCTGAGCGACCTCGATGGCCATCTCGGCATTGTGGACGTCGAAGATGGTCTCGATGAGCAAAGCGTCCACACCACCATCTGCCAACGCCTGAATCTGTTCTTTGTAGGCCTCGCGAAGCACCTGTTCGTCAAGCGGTTCTCCGCTCGTCGCTACAGATGTCGTGCGACTGGTAGGACCAATGCTGCCTGCCACGAAACGAGGCTTGTCCGACGAACTGAATTCATTGGCACACTGGCGAGCCAGACGGGCTGCGGCGAGGTTGATGTCGCGGACACGGTCCTGCAGGCCGTAGTCACCCAACGAGATACGCTGGGCGTTGAAGGTATTGGTCTCGATAATATCAGAACCAGCCTCCAGGTATTTGCGATGTATTTCGCGGATGACGTCTGGCTTTGTCACCACCAGCATATCGTTACAGTTTTCATTGAGATGATACTGCTGAATCATGGTACCCATCGCGCCATCGAGCAACAGGATGCGGTCGGAGGGGAAGTTTCTAGAATTTCTAGAATCTCTAGATGTTCTAGATTCCACTCGTTTGATGATTTTTTCCACCTCGCGGTCGGCATCGTCCTTCATATCAGCAGGATGCAGGCTTCGGGCGGTTTGGAAATCATCCACGATCTTCATCGCCTGCTCCACCTCGCGCTCATTGTGGAAGTCCATCTCGATATGAACACCCTCGCCACCGATATTGTCAAGCAGCGGACGCAGCTCGTCGAGCGTCACCCAACAAGCCATAATACTCTTGCCGCCAGCGATGATTTTCTGATACAGCTCATACCACTTCGGTGAACCGCCCTGGGGCTCTCCCACACCTGGCGTCCACTGGATGGCATTCAGTTCCTTGATTTCCAGCAAGGCGTCCAAGTGATGCATCGCCCCAACACCATCAAGATGATAGAGTGTATAGTCAATCTTCTGGCATTGTTCACGGATAAACGGCTGGACAAAGCGACGATAGTCATCCACGCTGATCATCGTCGAAATATCGCTCTGCAGTTTCGACATCTTGCCCGGAGCCCACGACGAGAAATAACAGAACGCCATCTCATCGCCCTCGCGGATAATATCATAGAGTTCGTCGAACACTTGGAAATAGATGTCGTTAATCTGTTGCATCTGATGCTCCAGCACCTCTGGCTGCATCACGGTATCAAGCAACACTTTATCCGTTCCCTTGATGGCTGCGAGCACGTCAAGACCTTCCATCAAGTCGGGCATGCCTACATAATAATGCCCCTGTGCCTTTGCTTTACAGGCCTTTAGCAACTCCTTGTGTAGTAGATAGTTATGGTGCTGTGGATTAAACACGATATCATCGGAATAGTTTGGATCAGGATGAATCCAAATGGTATCCTCGCCACCCTCGAACACGCCACCGAGAATGGCTGCCAGCGAACCTGGTCCCAGTTGGGTATTTGCCACGGGCAATATATCGGCCATCAGCGACGAGTGCGCCACATACCAATCCAGATATTCAGCCCTCCACTGCGGGTCAAACCACCGCTGGTTCAAATCACGATAGGGCGGGGGAGCTGGAATGTCGGCATGAGGCTTTACTTCTTCCTGAAAATGCTCCCACATATTCAGGATGATGCCCTTATGGTTCCACCAGTCGATATAGTGTTTCTTTGTCTCTTCAAGATTCGTTTTCCAAGTCTGCATATATTTCATCTTTCTTTATTCCATTCGTTCAGGGCCTCGAAGAACGCGTTGACGTTCTCAATGGGCGTATGGGGTGGGGCATCGCATCCGCTGCTGAGCACGAAATTAGGGTGTTCGCGCATCTTTTCCAACAGGTCAAGCGTCGCCTCACGCATCTGTGCCGGTGTACTGTCCTTAAAGAGTGACACAGGGTCGAGGTTACCCATTGCGAGTGCATCTTTGGGCACTTCCTTGATGACCTCCTCCATCCGGCACTTATTGCCGAAGTGATAGGCCGCCGCCCCCGTCTCGACCATCGCCTCTGTGCAATGCCCTGTATTGCCGCAGTTATGCAGCACGACAATGAAGTGGTCGTCCTGTACCTTATTGACGATATACTTCACATAGGCCGACGAGAATGCCTTGCAGTCGTCGTTCGACAAGAGACCGGCGGCGGGTTCGGCCATCAAGACACCATTCACACCCGTCAGTTTCAGTGCCTCACAGTATTTCTCGATAAACTGCGTACACTTTGCCAACAGCGTGTGGGCGGCATCGGGATTCTCGTAAATCAGCATCATGATGCCCGACATGTCGTAAAGACGACCAGCCAACGAGAACGGCCCGATACATCCGGCAAAGACAGGGCGATCCTGAATGGCTCTGGCCGCCAGCAGATTCGCCTTGAGATATTGCGGGATGCGGCCAGCCTTGAGCGATGGCACCTGCAGGTCGTTGATGCTCTTCGCGTCTGTCAGCATGTGACCTACGACGGCTGGCACTGCCTCGTCGCTAAATGCTATCTCAGCGCCAAAAGCCTCGGCCTCGGTCGTCAGGTCCATAATGGTACAGGCTGCTACACTCCGGTAGTTCTGTGTCAGTTTGACGACGGCATCTGCATGCACCTTTCCGTTGCTCACAGCCTCGCGCACCGTGTTGCCGTTCTGCTCGATTCCCGGGTGCGTCATCACGGGTATTGCTGCCACTTCTTTCTGGTGGATGATGTCAGCCACCCACTGCTTCATGTCTATTTTCATCTCTTTTTAGTCTTAATTATAAGACTCTTTCTTCGCCTTTATGTCATCATAGTATAAAAAAATCCCAAATAAATTTGTTTTTTCGTTCGTTTTGCACTATCTTTGCAGCATGAAACACTTGCCTAAGATATCACTTCTGGCGTTCTCATGCATCGTGAGCCTGGGGACATTGCTGCTCTACAACATACCGTTCTTCCGTTATGTTGCCGACAATTCCAACGAATCGCTGGGCGGCAAGATATTCCTGCTGGCGTCGCTGGTGGTGGTCATGCTGGCGCTGAACTTCATGATGACCTATCTCGTCATGTGGCTGCTGCGGGTCGTCGGGCGCATCCTGCTGGCCATTCTTGCCATCATCAACGCAGCGGCGGTTTACTTCATCTATACCTATAGCGTGATTATTGACTCGACAACCGTTGACAACGTGTTCAACACCAGATACTCCGAGGCATCGGGATTCTTCAGTTGGGGACTGTGGCTGGTCATTCTGGGCGCGGGCGTGCTGCCGGCCCTTTGGTGTCTGCTGCAGCCGGTGGTCATCGGTAAGGCAAAGAAGATGGGTATCTATTGCGGCAGCGCGTTGGCTGTTGCCCTTGCGGTAGCCGCCATGAACATCGGTCAGACGCTGTTCTTCAGCGAGCACGATACGGAACTGGGCGGACTGCTCCAGCCGTGGTCGTACATCGTGAATATCTGTCGCAACGCGAGTCTCCAGCACGACAAACAGGCCGAGGAAATCCTTTTGCCCGACGGCAAGATTGCGGACAACGAGAAGGTCGTCGTGGTGCTCGTCATCGGCGAATCGGCGCGTAAGGCCAACTTCCAGCTCTACGGCTACAAGCGCGATACCAACCCGTTGCTGTCGAAACAGGACAGCCTGAAGGTCTACGAGGCCACGTCGTGTGCCACCTACACCACGGCGGGTACCAAGGCCATTCTGGAACCGATGGATAGCGGCGACCTGTATGAACTCTTGCCGAACTACGCCTTCCGTATGGGTGTCGACGTGTCGTGGCGCACCTCCAACTGGGGCGAGCCGCCGATACATATTGACGAATACCTCAACAGCACGGAGCTTGCCAAAGCTGCCAGTCCCGACGGTTCCCTGCAGGAACCTCTTTACGACAACATCCTCATCGAGGGACTGCGTGACCGCATCACGTCCAGCAAGAAGGACAAGGTGCTCATCATCCTGCATACCAGCACGAGTCACGGTCCGAAGTATGTCGACAAATATCCCAAGGAATTTGAGGTGTACAAGCCCGTGGCGAATAGCGTCGAGGAGGGCGAGAAGAACCCCGGCAGCCTGGTGAATGCTTACGACAACACCATCCGCTATACCGACTTCCTGCTGGATAGTCTGATCAACATCCTGCGCCCGATGACGGATTGGAAGCGCGCCATGATTTTCATCTCCGACCACGGCGAGTCACTCGGCGAAAACAAGCTGTATATGCACGGACTCCCCATGCGACTGGCCCCGAAGGTGCAATACGAGATACCGTTCCTGGTGTGGACGTCCGGCGGTTTCCGACGCTACAAGCCGGCCAGCGAACTGCCGCCAGTCCTCGAACAGCACTACATCTTCCATTCCGTGCTCAACTTGCTGTCCATTCAGTCGCCGGCATACAACAAAGACTTCGATATATTTGAATCATCCTTTTAATATTAACTAAACTAAAATGCTTATGAAAAAGATTTTACTAGCCATGATGGCCGTAGCAATGTTCAACACGGCCACAGCACAGAACAGAGTGAAAAACCTCTACACCGAGACACAGACGCTGAAGGTGGAACAACTGCAGGACACCGCGACGCCCGTGCAGATGAACCGTTATCTCTATGCGGGCTACAACACGCTCTGCCTGCCCGTGACGCTCAATGCCGAACAGTTGGCTGCCACGGCCAAGGACATCCGCGTGGAACGCTTGGAGGCCATCCGTCAGGAAGGCTCGACGCTGCGACTCTATTTCGTCGACTGCACCTCTGAAGGCATCGAGGCCGGCGTGCCCTACCTCCTCTTCTCGCCCACACGCCAGTATCTGAAAGTCAAGAATACCGATGCCAACCTCATCAACACCGAGATCCACGCCGTGCGCATGGACGACGGACAGGGCAATCGCGTGACATTCAGCAGCAGTTGGAACATGCGCCAGAAGGACGGACTCTATGGCATCCCCGCCAAGCAGAACGTAGAAATTCTGGAAAGCGTGCTCGTTCGCACCACCGGAGAGCAGGCCTTCCTGCCCACCCGTTGCGGCTTTAGCTGGGAGCAGCAGTCATCCACAGCCCAGACGCTGGAGATTGTTCACACCAACCGTGCAGGCATTACAGGCATCAAGGACGTGAAGCAGAATGCCACCAACGACAGCCGCTATTACGACCTGAACGGCCGCACCACAGCCACGCCTTCCCAGAAGGGCGTCTACATCCACAACGGCAAACAAGTGGTGGTAAAATAATAACCCCATCATAATAAAAACAGCAGGCTCCACATCAGGAATCTGCTGTTTTTTTTCATTTGTAGTACCCAATTCGGATGTAGTGGCGAGGAGAGCCAAAGGGTGTCCAGGAGATGTGGAGCCAGCCGGGGGCGGTCAGCAGCTGGTCGGTATAGTCGCAGGCGCGGAGGAAGTCCACCAGGCGCTGGAACTGGCGCGGGTCCTTGGGGCGGATGTCGGCAGCCTGACCGAGGAGGTGCTGCGAGTTGCGGACGCCACCGACCTGCCGGTTGTAGGCCTCGTTGCGATAGCCCGAGTTGACGATGATGGCTCCCACCTCGCGGCGTGCCGGCTCCAGCAGATACTGGCAACCGTACTTAAGGTTAAACAATACCTGCGGCGTTGGCAGGTTGTCGGGGTGCTTTCTCAGGTTGAGAAACTCCGTCAGCATAAAATGAGGCGAGAGGCGAATGTCATTGAGCTGTGTGTTTTCCATTGATTTTTCGTGTGATGAGTTTAACATAATAGTCGAGGCCGAAGATGCTGGCGACGAGCAGGAAGGCCTGTGCGACATAGACCAGCAGGCCGTTCGACACGTCGTCAATCATGATGACCTGATAAGCAACCAATGCAATGCTGCTCACGATGAGCAGCACCGCACAGGCGTACTGAGAGATTTTAAAGCGTGTGTTTTCCATAGTCATTAGATTACATCTTACATCTTCCATCTGCCATCTTACATCATCACGGCTTCGCCTGCTGCGCCGAGGAGGGCAGCGATAATGTAACCGAGAACCTTGAGTACTGTTTTTACTGTTTTGTTCATAGCGTTGTGTGTTTTTAAAGGTGAATAAATAGGGTTATTTCGTGGTTAAAACCACCTCCCCGATTATTTTTCAATAAAAACCGTATTTTACTTTATCATCTCATCCAGCTTTACTGGTTGCATGCGCATGTCCCAAATGGCATCTATGAATACGGTATCGGCATCTGCGTCATAATAATGGATTAGCTGAAAGTTTGTCATGATGGTAGCGCCACGATACGTCTTATCCCGATGTTCCAAAAAAGGCACTTTGGGGTAAGATAAAGGCTGAAGAGTTATGCGGGACTCTATACGCAGAATGTCACGATACCAGTTACGCACACACTTCTGCCCAAACTCCTCTAATGCGTAGTCAAGATGTGATTCAAGTTGTCTTGATGCCAACTCGTCCCAAACTATCTTAGCCATGGATATTTTTGTTCAAGACGGGTATGGAACTCTATCGACGACACCCATTTCGACGGATCGTTGCGCTGAGCATCGGCCCGGTCAAGTGCGGCATCCAATTCCTCGAGGGTGTGAGGATAGCCAAAGTCACGATTACCAAACGTGTAATCAACCTCTTTCAGCTCTGTAAGAGGCATCTCGGCCAACGATGGTTCTTGAGCCATCATCCCCTCTAATTCGATATCATTCTTGTTCTCTTCCATAGCCACATTTTTTCATTTCACGTTGCAAAAATAGGGATTATTTTCTTAACTTCCAAATTTTCCCCTACTTTTTTATCCTTCCTCCCCCTACACAGGGGGATAAGAGAGGGTCTCGGACGAAAAAACGGAAGCCGTGATGAAGTGAACCCCGAAAGTTAGACAAAAAACTTCCGGGGTTCATTATGTCAGAAAGAAAGAGAAGAAAACATGATTATTCAGCCCGTCTAAAATATAT
>CADCDY010000116.1 GCA_902800245.1 uncultured Prevotellaceae bacterium | reverse complement strand
GGCCGACAGCAGGGAAGTGTCAAGCCGACAGCAGGGAGGAGAGTAACGATTAGCAGGGAAGGTGTTAGCGGCAATACTTTCGGAGTAATCGAAAATACTTTTGGAGTATTTGAAATTACGTTCGGACTATTGCATTTTAGTGCCGGTAAACTTGGAGTTTAGCGATACTAAACATGAGGTCTAACGGTCTGTGACGTTCTGATTTTGGTTGACTATCGCGTGACTACCCCTCACCCCTCACTCAAAACGCTGGGAAGGCCTTTGTGGAAAGGGGTTGAGGGCCAGTGAGGGGTAGGGTTGACCCTTCACTCACCCTACACTGACCCCTCACTCAAGTCACCTCGAAGCCAGCATGGGACGCAAAGGAAGCTAACGAACAGGTTGCTTCTTGCTCACAGGAAAGCAGATTCTTGCTCGTCGTTATTCCGTAAGGAGCGAACTCTGAGTCCGCAACGAGCGAACTGACAGTCCGTCGGGCTCGGACTGACAATTTGTATTAATGAGATTGCTGAACAAATATAGAGCCCAAGCCGTAAGAGCAGATGAACCTATGGTAATAAGTGAGGGGTGAGGTAAAGGTCAGTGAGGGGCTAAGAGCACCCATCACCCACCCTTAAGGCCTCTCTGCAAAGGCGTTTCCAAGGATTTGAGTGAGGGGTGAGGGGTTAACGTCACAATTTCGTCAATAATGCACGTTTAATTCTGAATAAGGCTGCCTTATTTGTGCTAAAACATTCCCTCCGTGGGAATAAGTCAGTTGCCCTATCATTTATTTTGGTTTCCCTTTGTTTCTTCGTATTTTTGTTGTATCTTTGCAGAGCGTATGGACGACAAGGGGTATCTTCTCAGGCTTATTCGCGAGGGGGAGCACCAGCAGCAGGACTTTAAATACCGTGTGGCTGATGCTTGTAAGCTGGCTAAGTCGGTATCGGCTTTTGCCAACACCGATGGCGGGCGGTTGCTCATTGGCGTTCGCGACGACGGTCATCTGTCGGGTGTGCGTAGCGAAGAGGAGATCTACATGATGCACCAGGCGGCCTACAAATTCTGCAAGCCGGAAGCGAGCATCAAATTCGATACTTACCATGTGGACAAGCGTACCATTGTCATCGCTACAGTCTCGCCTTCTGGCAGACGCCCTGTTTGTGCGCTGGACGAAGGCGGCCGCAAGCGCGCCTATATCCGCATCAACGACGAGAACATCGTGGCTTCACCTGTTCATCTTGCCCTCTGGCGTGAGGCGCAGAAGCCGCAAGGGACTATGATTAGCTACGACGACGACATCCGCCTGTTGCTGGATGCCATTGAAGGCCAGTTGCCCCTGAACCGTATCGTCCGTCTCTCACGTCTTCCCCACCACAAGGTCATCAGCCTGCTGGCGCGCCTCATCCGCTTCGGCAATGTCCGCTGTGAATACGTCAACCAGCAGTTCCTGTTTTCTATGGCCTAAAGACCGAGGTGCTAAAACAAGCCTCTTGCATGCAAAAGAAAAAGCGGACAAATCAATTGTCCGCTTTTGTATGTTGCAATAATCGTGTGCTTAGTTGAACTTCAGAATCTGGCCGGCCTTCAGCTTGGCATTCTTCTTCAGGTGGTTCAGCTTCATGATGGTGTCCACCGTCGTGCCACGCTTCTTGGCAATCGAGAAGAGGGTCTCACCCTTCTTGACCTTGTGGAAACGAGATTCTTGAGCATAGCTGGCGGCAGGGGCTGCTGTGGCCAATTCTACATCTTCGTAGCCAGAACCAACATTTGCACCACGCAGACGAGTAGCAGCTTGCGACTCGCGCTGATAGGTTGACTTGTGGAAAGTGTAGTAGTCATCGACAACGTCCTGATTGCGGAAGTCGAACATCAGGGCAGGATTCAGAGCCATGCCGCAAAGACGAGTCTCGAAATGCAGGTGTGAACCTGTGCTACGACCTGTGTTACCACCCAGTCCGATAGGATCACCGGCACGAACGTCCTGATCCTCATAAACCAGTTGCTTTGACAAGTGGGCGTAGTAAGTTTCCAATCCGTTGTCGTGACGAATGACGACGTACTTACCATAGCCGCGACCCTCGTAACGAACTACACGTACGCGACCGTCGAAAGCAGCACGGATGGTGTCGCCAATATATACCTTGATGTCCAGACCCTTGTGCTGGCGTCCCCAACGTGAACCGAAGTTCGAGGTGAGCACACGGCTGTCGGTGGGCATACAGAAGTTTTTCAAAGAAATGCGGAACGTATCGGGCAACTCTGTTGCATGGCTGTGAGCATGCATGTTGTCCCAATCGTCGTATAAGTCGGCAGCAGGAGCTTCATAGTAGCTCTCTGTCTCTATCAGTCGATGCAGTGCGACGCTGTCCACTGCCTTCATTTTCGTGTCAATAGGAGCCTGGCGTGCCAATAGATCTTGTCCCATTGTTGGGAGTGAACTCATTGTTGCTAAAGCCAGAAATGCAATCGTTTTTAATATCTTCATTATCCTAAATTTATTCAGTTGAGGTAAAAATTCGGTGCAAAGGTAATAAAAAATGTTCAAAATCAAGCACTTATTACGAAACGTTTAAGTTTTATTTGTGTGTTTTAACACTTATCGGTTTACGAAATGGCCGCCCAATTGATGTTTGTTTTGCGTAATTCACGCAGTCTGCGCCATAAAATCGCATAGCGTTCTGAGGTGCAGGTAGGGTCATCGTCGATGATGATTTGTGCCTCGTCGCGAGCCATCTGAACGAGCTGTCCGTCGCGTGCGATGTCAGCTATTTTCAGGTCGAAAGCCATACCGCTTTGCTGGGTTCCTTCGAGATCGATACGCTTACGCGTATCGGCAGACAGTTCGAAACAGGTGACGAGGATGCAGTACGACTGATCGGCACCACGTCCGACGCGTCCGCGGAGCTGATGGAGCTGGGAGAGTCCGAAGCGCTGGGCTTCGAGGATAACCATCACGGAAGCGTTGGGCACATTGACGCCAACCTCGATGACTGTGGTGGCCACGAGAATCTGTGTTTCGCCACTGACAAAGCGTTGCATCTCGGCCTCTTTTTCAGCGGGTTTCATCTTGCCGTGAACCTTGCTCAGACGAAATTCTGGAAAAACTTGTTTTAACACTTCGAAACCATCTTCGAGGTTCTTGAGGTCGATTTTCTCGCTTTCTTCAATGAGCGGGAAGACGATATACACCTGTCGCCCTTGGTGGATTTGCTTGCGGATGCCGTCGTAGAGCGAGGGTAGGGAACGGTCGTACACATGCTGTGTCACAATGGGTTTGCGGCCTGGCGGCAGTTCGTCGATAACAGAGACGTCAAGGTCGCCATAGAGCGTCATTGCGAGCGTACGGGGAATGGGCGTTGCCGTCATGACGAGTACGTGGGGCGGGTTTGTGCTTTTGTTCCAAAGCTTGGCACGCTGGGCAACGCCAAAGCGGTGTTGTTCGTCGACAACGACAAAGCCTAACCGTGCGAATTGCACAGTATCCTCGATGACAGCATGAGTACCCACCAGAATTTGCACAGTGCCATCCAACAATCCGTCGAGGATTTCCTGACGGCGCTTGCCTTTTACGATGCCTGTCAGCAAGGCCACACGGATGTCCATGCCCTGCAGGAAGTCCATGATGGTCTTGAGGTGTTGCTCGGCCAGAATCTCCGTTGGAGCCATGATGCAGGCCTGATAGCCGTTGTCCAGTGCGATGAGCATCGACATCAGCGCGACGAGGGTCTTTCCGCTACCCACGTCGCCTTGCAGCAAACGGTTCATCTGCCGTCCGCTGCCCATATCCTTGCGGATTTCACGGATGACACGTTTCTGTGCCTCAGTCAACGAGAAGGGCAGGTGGTTGTGGAAAAAATCGTTGAAGCAGTTGCCTACTTGCGAGAAGACATATCCTCTGTATTTCCGTCGCTGGTCACTGGCATACCGTAAAATGTTCAGTTGCACGTAGAAGAGCTCTTCGAACTTCAGACGGACGCGAGCCTGCTCCAGTTCCTTGGCATTTTGCGGATAGTGAATCTTCCGCAGGGCCTCGTCGCGGCTCATCAGGTGCAACTTTTGGGTGATGAAGTCAGGAAGGGTCTCTGGCAAGGGCTCCTTGAGCACGTCGAGGAGCGCTTTTGTCAGACGCTCGACAGAACGGGAGTTGAGGCCCATCTTCTTCATCTTTTCCGTCGTGTTGTAATAGGGCTGCATGCCCATAGCCGACAGTTCCAGTTTCTCTGCAGCGTCGATGTCAGGGTGGGTGACGTTGATGCGTCCGTTGTAGACGTTGGGACGTCCGAAAACGATATACTCTTTGCCAATGGCATAGTTCTGCTTGGCATATTTTCCTCCGTTAAACCACGTCAGGTCCATCACTTTTCCTGAGCCGTCCGTAAAGTGCGCCACGACGCGTTCTTTGCGGGCACTCATCTTGAAGGTCTCGAAACTCAGGATATGGCCTTTCACCTGTACGAAGGGCATATCGCCATTGAGTTCTCCGATGCTGTAGAGCCTGCTACGGTCGACGTGTTTGTAAGGATAATACTGCAACAAGTCGCCAAAGGTATGGATGTCTAGCTCCTCGCTGAGCATCTTCCGCCTGTTGGGACCAACCCCAGGCAAGTATTGTATGTCTTGTTGCAGAATTGAAGTCATCCTATAAGTACCTCAGCTATTTTCAGGTCGTAGGGTGTAGTGATTTTGATGTTCTCTCGATTACCGTCTACAAGCGTGATGTTGAAGCCAAAGGCTTCGACCACACTGGCATCGTCGGTAAATCCGTCGTTATAGGGCTGCTTGTTAGCTGCCTTAAGCAATTGAATGTCAAAAGTTTGCGGGGTCTGCACCAGACGATAGTCATTGCGAGGAACAGTCTCGGAAGTGTTTCCTTGCAGGTGACGAACCGTTTCTACAACAGGGACAACGGGAATAACGGCCTTTGTCGTGCGGGCTGTTTCGTAGCAGTTGCGAATGACATCGATGCTGGGGAAGGGGCGTACGCCATCGTGAACGCCTACGACCCCTTCGGCATCGTCAGGAATCTTTGCGAGGCCGTTCTGTACTGAGTGGAATCGTGTCTCGCCACCATCGGCAAGCCAATACTTTATCTTAAAGTCATATTTCTGACACAACTCGTGCCAATAGTCCTGCTGTGCCTTGGGAAGCACAAGGATTATCTGCAAATCTTCAGCGTACTCGCGGAAGCGCTCCAACGTCCGCATCAGTACCGGCTTCCCGCCTACTGGCAGGAACTGCTTGGGGATATCGCTCCCCATCCTCAGGCCCTTCCCGCCTGCTACTATTATTATATAATCCATATTAGCATCAAATATATTGCATCGGACTTAACGGACTAACACGGACTATTTGTTTATAATACGTTTGTAATCTCGGCTTTCACCGAAATTTAATAGATAGCCCACGGACATACCTGTGATTTTAAGATAGTTGATGAGCTGTGCAGTGTTGGCAGGTGTTAGCTCTGGAATTGACTTTAATTCAAGGATAATCTTGTTGTCCACAACTATGTCACTTACAAATTCGCCAATAATGATTCCTTTGTATGTAATCTGAAGGCGTTTTTGGCGTTCATAAGGTATGCCCATCTCGTCAAACTCGATGCATAGAGCTTTCTCGTATACACTCTCCAATAACCCTGTTGTAAGGTGCTTAAAGACGTTGAAATAAGCCTCTAATATCTTTTTTGAAAGTTCATTGTATATCAACATAAAATTGTCCGTGTCAGTCCGTTAAGTCCGCTGCAAAAATTATCATTGCATCAGGTGCTTGAAACGCATGCCTTCGGCTATCTGGTCGGAGGTCTTCTTGTCAACCAACTGGGCAAGGAGTTCGTAGGCGAAGGGGAAGGCGGCTGCTGGGCCTTCGCCAGTGGTGACATTCCCATCAACGGTAACGAGCTCGCCCGTATATTTTGCATCCTCCAAGGCCTGTTCGAAACCAGGATAGCAGGTAGCTTTCTTGCCCTCGAGAACACCCAGCGGAGCCAGGACGACAGCAGGTGATGCACAGATGGCTGCTACCTTTTTACCAGCCATGTGCTGGTCGACAACAGCCTTGCAGACAGCCTTGTCGTCAAACAGGTTCGAGGCGCCAGGCATGCCTCCAGGCAGGAAGATTAGGTCGGCATCCGAGAAGTCACCTTGCTCGAACATGATGTCAGCCTCGATATTTACGCCGTGAGCTGAGCGCACCAAGGGGAAATCGCTGATGCTCACCGTTACAACGTCCAAACCTCCGCGACGCCATACGTCAACAGGAATCAGAGCCTCGACATCCTCGAAGCCGTCTGCTAAAAATACATAAACCTTTTTCATACTATTTTAATGCTTGTAAATACTGTTTGATGGTTTCCTTGAGACCCAGATAGAGGGCGTCACAGATGAGGGCGTGACCAATGCTGACTTCGTCCGTCCAGGGAATCTGCTGGTGATAGTAATGCAGGTTTTCGAGCGACAAGTCGTGACCTGCGTTGAGGCCCAAGCCTACCTTGCGAGCCTCCTCGGCAGCAGCAATAAACGGAGCAATAGCGGCCTCGCGATTGGCCTGATAACCAGAGGCATAGGGTTCCGTGTAGAGCTCTACGCGGTCGGCACCACACGCCTTGGCTCCTTCCACCATTCTGGGGTCGGCATCCACGAAGATGCTCGTGCGGATACCAGCCTCTTTGAAGACCTTACAGATATCCGTCAGGAATGCCTTGTTCTCCAGCGTGTCCCAGCCGTGATTGGAGGTGATCTGGTCGTGTCCGTCAGGAACCAGCGTCACCTGATTCGGCTTGACTTCCAGTACCAGTTCTGTGAACGATGGGATAGGATTTCCTTCGATGTTAAACTCCGTTGTGATGAGTGGACGGATGTCGCGAACATCCTGATAGCGGATGTGGCGCTCATCAGGACGAGGGTGAACGGTAATGCCCTGGGCACCAAAGATTTCTGCGTCGCGTGCAACAGCCAGCACGTTAGGATTATTGCCGCCTCTGGCATTGCGCAGTGTGGCAATCTTATTGATATTTACACTTAGTTTCGTCATAGCTAAAATCATTAGTTTGGTGCAAAGATACAAAAAAAATGAATACGAAGGCACAAAGACGCAAAAAAATGCGTATCTTTGCACGCAAAAAGTAAGAAATGATGTCTACGCGTAAACTAAGATTCGCCATTTTTGGCAATGTCTACCAACCCAAGAAGTCTGTTTCGATACAGAAAATCCTCGCTTGTCTGTCGCAATACGAGGCAGAGGTTTTTATTGAACGCGAGTTCTATACCTTCATTACCGAGGGGCAGCAGATGTCACTGAAAGGGGTTAACGTCTTTGACAACAACCAGTTTGAGGCTGACTTTGCCATTTCGATGGGAGGCGACGGAACTTTTTTGCGCACTGCCAGCGTGGTAGGACAGAAACAAATTCCCATCCTTGGCATCAATACAGGACGGTTGGGCTTCCTTGCTGACGTTAATGCGCAGGAGATAGAACATACCATCCATGCCCTGCATGATGAGGATTATGCTGTCGATACGCGTGCTGTCATTCAGGTGGAAACAAAAGGTCAGGAGTTGCAAGGCTACAACTGCGCATTGAACGATGTGGCCATCCTGAAACGCGACAATGCCTCGATGATTTCCATCTATGCAACGATTAACGGCGAAACGCTGACGACCTATCAGGCTGACGGACTCATCATTTCGACACCTACGGGTTCTACGGCTTACTCACTTTCCGTAGGAGGTCCGATTATCGTGCCAGGAACCCATGTATTCTCGCTGACAGCAGTCGCTCCCCATTCGTTGAACGTTCGCCCCATCGTCGTCTCAGAAGACTCCGTGATAGAGCTTTCCGTCGAGAGTCGTACGCATAATTTCCTTGTTGCTTTGGACGGACGAAGCGAAAAGTTGGATGAAACCACGCAACTGACCTTACGTCGCGCTCCTTATCGTGTGCAGGTCATCAAGCGTGCAGGCACTAAGTATTTCCACACGTTGCGTGAGAAAATGATGTGGGGAGCTGATCAACGCGGTTGAACGGAATTGACAATTGAGAATTGAAAATTGACAATTATTCTCTGGGCAGTTTCAGGATAAACCGGCTACCGTCTTTGTATTCAGTATCGAGCACTACGTCGCCACCTAATTGGCGAGCTACGCGACGAGCCAACGAGAGTCCCAGTCCTACACCTTCTATATATGCATCTGACTTGTAGAAGTGTTCGAAGATTTTCTCTTCGTCGCCCTCTTTGATGCCGCATCCCGTGTCCGTCACGCTGAAACATACCATTCCGTCCAGCTTGTCAGTATAGGTTTTGAGCGTGATGCTGCCCTGCTTGGTAAACTTAAAGGCGTTGTCGAGCAGATGATGCAGGATTTTTTCCACTTCGTGACGGTTCATCAGAATCTCACAGCTGTCCTTCAAATGTGCGTCGAGACGTACCTCCAAACTCGTTTCCTCAGTTTTGTAAGGCTCCAGCATTTTTCGGGCCAATTCGTTACAGCCCACCATATCTGTTTTGTCAATATAGTGGATGCTTTCCTTGCCTGAGATGTCGAGTATCTCATCTACGATGTGTACAATGGTGTGGGTGCTGTGGGTAATACGCTTGGCCATATCCGCACGTTCATTGTCACTCAACAGGGCGTTCTGGTCGCTGATGATCTGAGCATAGCCGCTGATAACGTTCAAGGGCGTACGGATTTCGTGACTCATGTTCTGTAGGAAGCTAACCTTCATGCGTTCTGCCTCCTGTGCCTTGTCGCGAGCGATGAGCAGTTCACGATTCTGACGCTGAAGACTCTTCATGTAGCGCGAGCGGTTCCAGCGATAAATCAGAAATCCGATGACCAGAACTGCGATAAATCCAAGATGGAGTGCCCATTGCAGGAGGGCGTTTTTCTTACAGACGGCATTGTTCAGCGCTTCAGCATTCTCAAGGTCATTGGCCGAACCCACCATCTCTTCACTCATGATGACATTGTCTACTGAGTCCTTGATGGCCATGTAGTGTTTCTGCGTCTCAAAAGCACGTACTGTGTCACCAGCCATCTCGTAGATTTCGGTTTGGAACTTATAGATATCTGTTGTGTTAGTTAGTTCATACGTCTGCTTGATAGCATCGTCGTAGCGTTTGTCAGCTGCAGCCTTACAGATGACGGCATAGTTATAATAGGTGGTGCTGAAGTCCTGCCCCAGCGTCTTGCGGAGCTTGATGTATTCGTTGAAAGCTGCGTTTACCTGTTCCCAGTCACGCATAGCGTAGGCAACAATGACCTTGAATCCGATGGCGTCGCTGTATTCGTAATTGGAATCGTTGGCCCTAATGACTTCAATGGCACAGTCGAGATGCTTCATGGCTTCCTTAGGCTGGGTGTCCATTTCGATGTTTGCCAAGTCCATATAGAGCGACACGAGATTGGCTGGCTGGGAGTGGTCCACCTGATCCAATGCTTTCTCGAAGTACTGGTGGGCTAGGGGAATATTTCCTCTTAACGAATAGATGATACCTCGCAGGTGAGTGGTCTTATAGAACTCGCGAGTGGCGCCGCGCTGTTCCATGTCTGCTTGCATTGTCATAGTTTTTCGCAGGGCGCGATAGAAGTGATTGTGGTTGACGTCGTAGAGCACTTCGTTTTTCCAACTGAGATAGAATCCGCTGACGTCGCCCTGCTTGAGTAGGTAGTTGCGATAGTTGGCATTCGCTTCGTAGAAAGCATGCTCGTCGTTTTGATTGAAGGTGATGCGAACTTTCTGCAGCAATCTGCTGGTGGTGTCGTCTTTCACTTGAGCTCGCCCAGGTGTCATGAGGAGTACAGACGCTAGGAATATGATGATAGTAGCCAGTTTCCTAAGGTTGAACATACCTGTGATATTATCGTTTGTTATTGTTAGTTGATGTTGCAAAGGTAGTAAATGTACACTAATTACGCAAACGTTTTCGTGGAAAATCTACGAACAACCCTCGATTAACATTTGTTGACTTTTTTCAAATATTACCCAATATTGAATCTTTGAGGTACAATCATCCAGCTTCCATACAGTCCGACTTTGATATATAAATAATAAGGAACGCGCGAAGCTTATAAGGCTTTTACGATGTTCAAAATGCTAAAGAAAGTTAAACTACTTTTGCAGTGTACTAATAAAGTAGTACACCAATACAGTGGCTTTCGAAGCCCGATTCAGACAATAAACAATAATATAAACATAAACAATTAAAACGTATGATTGACGTAAAAAACATCAGTTTCAAGTATGCCGGAAGCAAACATCTGGTATTCGACGATTTCAGCCTGACGCTGGAGGAAAACCGTATCTACGGATTGTTAGGAAAG
Source organism: uncultured Prevotellaceae bacterium (assembly GCA_902800245.1). GTDB lineage: Bacteria > Bacteroidota > Bacteroidia > Bacteroidales > Bacteroidaceae > Prevotella. The sequence goes on along the minus strand of CADCDY010000116.1, from coordinate 11,287 downwards.
AACGGAACAGGCAAGAGCACGCTGCTCTACCTACTTTCAGGACTGTTGCGTCCCTCTTGCGGTACAGTATGTTGCGATGGCATCGCAACCAAAGACCGCGAGCCTGAAACCCTGCGCGACATCTTCCTTGTAACGGAGGAGTTTGAGATGCCCGCCATTTGTCTTTCAGAGTATGTAAAGCTCTACAAGACTTTCTACCCCAATTTCTCTGACGAGATCCTGCAGGGTTGTCTGGCTGATTTCGAACTGCCTGCCGACGTACGTCTGGGTGAGCTCTCGATGGGTCAGCGCAAGAAGGCCTATATTGCCTTTGCTATGGCCACCAACACCAAGTATCTGCTGATGGATGAGCCCACCAACGGATTGGATATCCCCTCGAAGTCGCAATTCCGCAAGGTCATTGCCCAGCACATGACGGAGGAGCGCACCGTCGTCATCTCTACCCATCAGGTTCACGACGTGGAGCAGATGCTGGACCACATCCTGATGCTCGACCAGCACTCGGTATTGCTGAATGCCTCGATGCAGGAAATTCAGGATGCCTACACCTTCGAATTCCGTTCACCACAGCAGATGGATGATACGGTGCTTTATGCTGAGCCCACGCTTCAGGGTAATGCCGTCATCACCAAACGTCAGGAAGGTGACGCTGAGACACAGGTGAACCTCGAACTCCTGTTTAACTACAAGACAACCCCCAAAACAGGACCAGTACTGTGAAAGAAACAACGGATTTAACGGATTTAAAGAATTAAGAATTATGAGTACTTTCAATACAACAAGATTCTCGCAGGCACTGAAGTGCCAGTTCCTCGTACTGCGCAAGACGTGGATTCGCCTCTTTGGCATCTTTACACTCGTCATGTTTATGGCCGACCTCTTCTTCACCCGCGTACAGAGCATGAAATACGATGATATGGTCAGCCAATGGCCTATGGAGGATGTTATCATCCACTATGGCAATTATGTAGGATCGACCACCGGCTTTGGTGTTATATTCTTCTGTTTCTCGATGCTCTTCGGTGCCAGCTTCCTGTTCGCAGGCATGAAGGACACGCGCAAGCGCTCGGCCTTCTTGCTCTGGCCTGTTTCCAACCTTGAGAAATACATCATCAGCCTGCTGCTCTCCATTCTGTGGCTGGCAGTCATCACCATTGGCGCTTATCTGTTGGCTGACACCCTACGCGTGTTCATTGACTGGGTGACGGGTCGTGTCGTTATCTGGGGTCTTCCCAAAATAATTGATGGCGTTTTCGGCCCTGCGGCTTTCGAGTATTGGCAGATAGCATGGATGCTCTTCGCCTGGGTGTTTTACATCCACTCGCTCTATATCGTGGGCGGCACGCTGTTCCGTCGTCAGCAGTTCCTGTTGACGAGTGCCACGATTGCCGTTTTTGGCATCCTGCTGGTTATGATTCTGAACCAAATTAATCCCCAGATTGATTTCATTACTGGAAGTTGGGACGAGAAGACGGAAACGTACACCCAGATATTCCATCCCTTCTTCTATGTTCTTAACACGACGTTGTGCTTGCTCATCGTGTTCCACTACTGGGCTTCGTACAAGCTGTTTACCCGTATGCAGGTTATTAACAATAAATGGTTGAACGTATGATTTTTACTAAGTGTATAAGGACGATGACCGCATTCCGTCCGTCCGAGAGTATGCCGTGCTCTTAGAAGTGAATACAAATACGGCAGTGAAGGCCTACGAACAGTTGGCCCGCGAGGAAATCATCTACAACAAGCGCGGATTGGGTTACTTCGTCACTCCTGGTGCCAAGAAACAGATTCTGAAGGCCCGTAAGCAGGAGTTTATGAAGGAGCGTTTGCCAGAGCTCTTCCGTCAGATGAACCTCCTTGACATCACTATTGACGACGTTGCAGAAGCCTACAAAAAACTTACAGAATGTTAAAGTTTAGTCATACTTCTATTCATTCGTCACAAATGTATGCAGTTCGTCCCAATTATTTGGAGGGTCATGCAACTTTTCGTACATTTGCAGCGTCTAACGAATAAAAACAAGGTAAAAAGTTTGTTTTCATGATACACTTACAAGACATCAACAAAACCTATCAGGGTGCCCAGCCACTCCATGTGCTGAAGGGCATTTCACTCGACATCGAGAAAGGCGAGTTCGTCAGCATCATGGGTGCTTCGGGTTCAGGTAAGAGTACCTTATTAAATATATTAGGTATTCTGGATAATTACGACTCTGGTACTTACGAGCTTGCAGGAACTCCCATCTGGAACCTCTCCGAGACCCGTGCTGCCGAGTATCGCAACAAGATGATAGGTTTTATCTTCCAAAGCTTTAATCTCATCTCGTTTAAAACCGCCGTGGAAAACGTTGAGTTGCCATTATTCTACCAGGGGGTGTCGCGCCGTAAACGTCATCAGATGGCGCTGGATTATCTGGATCGTCTGGGTCTTCTGGATTGGGCCGAGCACTACCCCAACGAACTGTCGGGAGGACAGAAGCAACGTGTAGCAATTGCCAGAGCACTCATCACCCGTCCGCAGATTATCTTGGCCGATGAGCCTACAGGAGCTCTCGACTCGAAGACCTCCGTGGAGGTGATGCAGCTGCTCAAGCAATTGAACCAGGATGAGGGAATGACCATCGTGGTGGTGACGCACGAAAGTGGTGTGGCTAACGAGACGAACAAGATCGTTCATATCAAGGATGGTGTTATCGGACAAATTGAAGAGAACCTGAACCACGATGCCTCACCGTTCGGTAGTGGCGGACTGATGAAATAGACTAGAAAATCTAGATAATCTAGAACAACTAGAAAATTATGCGAGATATATTTACAGAAATATGGCAGACGGCTCGACGGAATAAACTCCGCACGACACTGACAGGCTTTGCGGTAGCGTGGGGTATATTCATGATCATCGTGTTGCTGGGTGCCGGTAACGGACTCATCAATGCCAATCTGAAGCAGAGCGACCGTTTCCTGTCAAGTTCAATGGTTGTCTTTGGTGGTATGACATCAAAGCCCTACCAGGGACTGAAGGAAGGACGCGATATCCGTCTGCACGAGAGCGATATGAAGATTACTGAGCGGGAATTCTCTGAGAATGTTGATGAGGTGGGTGCCCAGTACAACACGTCAGCAACCATCAGTCATGGCCAGCAGTATGTTTCAACAAGTATCAGCGGTGTCTATCCCAACCACACGAAAATCAATAAAGTGGAAATATTGCAAGGTCGTTTCATCAATGACATTGACGTCAAAGAAAGTCGAAAAGTGCTGGTGTTAGGCAATAAGCAGGCGAAGGAGCTGAAGTGTCGCGTCGGTGACTTCTTAGACGTCGGAAACTTTGCCTTCAAGGTGGTGGGTATCTATAAGGAACAGGAGAATGGACGCTCAGATGTGTTCAGTAGCTATACGGCTATAAAACGCATTTACGGTGCCAAGACTGATGACGCAGGCCGCATAGAATTTACTTTCCACGGACTGCCGACGGAGGAGGCTAACGAGGCTTTTGAGCGCAGCTATCGTCACCGCCTGAATGCCGAACATCAGGCACATCCTGAAGACGAAGACGCTGTCTGGCTATGGAATCGTTTCACACAGAACCTGCAGATGGAACAGGGTATCGGCATTATTCGCACGGCTCTATGGATAGTGGGATTGTTTACGCTACTTTCTGGTATCGTAGGCGTATCGAATATTATGCTCATCACCGTCAAGGAACGTACTCATGAATTTGGTATCCGTAAAGCTATCGGTGCCAAGCCCTGGAACATCCTGCGACTGATTATCATAGAGAGTGTGATAATTACGACCATCTTCGGCTATATCGGTATGTTGTTGGGTATTTTCGCCAACGAATATATGGACGCAACGATAGGTCACGAGACAATAGATACTGGATTGTTCAAGGCTACGATGTTCCTTAATCCGACTGTCGGACTGGACGTTTGTGTGGAGGCCACGCTGGTAATGATTATTGCTGGAACGATAGCAGGACTCATACCCGCATTCAAAGCAAGTAGAATTCGCCCCATTGAGGCCCTAAGAGCAGATTAAGTTATGAGAATAGATTTAGATACATACAGGGAAATACTTGATACGCTGACGCGTAATAAGTCGCGCTCGTTCCTGACGGGTTTCGGCGTCTTTTGGGGCGTCTTCATGCTTGTTGCGCTGATGGGAGGCGGTAACGGCCTGAAAGAAATGCTTCAGCAGAACTTTGCGGGTTTTGCCACAAACAGCGCCCTGGTATGGGCACAACCTACAAGCAAGGCGTACAAGGGCTTTCGTAAAGGTCGCTATTGGCATATGGACTACAAGGATGTTGACCGTTTACGTCATAGCGTTCCTGAACTTGACGTCATTACACCCTTGCTCTTTTCAAACGGTGGCACAGCCTATTACGGAGACCGCAAAGCTACCATTGGCGTCAGTGGGGCCATGCCCGACTACCAACGTGTCAACGAACCGAAGCTGTTTTACGGCAGATACATTGATGAGGCCGACATACGCGACCATCGCAAAGTGTGCGTCATCCAGAAGAAAACCTACAAGGAACTATTTCCTGGTGGTGGCGACCCTTGTGGCAAACGCATCCGCATCGACAATATCTACTATCAGATAGTTGGTGTCGACTACAATATGAGCGAGGGCGTTAATCTCAACGGTGAGGCTGGTACGGGTGTCATCCTGCCGCTAACCTTCATGCAGCAGGCCTACAACCGCGGTAACGCCGTTGACCTGATTGCCGTTACTGGACGTCCTGGGGTCGTCATGTCGAAAGTCACCGACCGCATCCGTGAAACTATCGCCAGAGCCCACACCATTGATCCTACCGACGAGCAGGGCGCTATGGTGTTCAATACGGAGGTGCTCTTCCAGATGCTCGACAACCTCTTCAAGGGCGTTAACTTCCTCATCTGGCTCGTAGGTCTGGGAACCTTGCTGGCAGGTGCTATCGGTGTGTCGAACATCATGATGGTGACTGTACGTGAGCGAACCACTGAGATTGGTATCCGTCGTGCTATCGGAGCCACTCCGAAGATGATTCTGTCGCAGATTATCTCCGAGAGTATTGTACTGACGTTAGTGGCGGGTATGAGTGGCATTCTTTTCGGAGTACTCATCCTGCAGATGCTTGAATTGGGTAATACGGAGGATGGCATCGTCGCGGCCCACTTCCAGATTGGATTCTGGACGGCCATCTTCGCGGCACTCGTCGTGTCCACTATGGGTGTTCTCGCGGGTCTCGCCCCAGCAGCCCGAGCAATGAGTATCAAGCCCGTCGACGCCATGCGTGATGAATAATAGTGTGGTCAGCGGTTTTGTCGCTGACACCCCCAAATAGAAAACAACAAAAAACAACAAAGATATGAAAAAGTACAGCAAACTGATTATCGCCGCAATTATCGCGCTGATTTTCATCGGAACATTCGTGTTCCTTTGGCAGAAGAGCCAACCCAAGGAAGTTGTCTACAACGAGTTTACCCCCACGACGGAGAACATCCAGAAGACGACCATCATCACTGGTAAGATTGAACCCCGCAACGAGGTTAATATCAAACCGCAGATCTCTGGTATCATTCAGGAACTCTACAAGGAGCCAGGCGACTATATCAATGCCGGCGATGTGATTGCCAAGGTGAAAGTGGTGCCCGAAATGGGACAGCTGTCGAACGCTGAGATGCGCGTGAAATTGGCTGAAATTAACCTGAAACAGGCTGAGACCAATTTCCAGCGCGAGGAGAATCTGTACAGCCAGAAACTCGTCAGTGCCGATGAATTTGATAAGATTAAGGTTGCATTGGAGCAGGCCAAACACGAGAAAGTCGCTGCCGAGGATGCCCTGCAGGTTGTGCGCGACGGTTTCTCGAAGTCGAACGCCAAGGCCTCTAGTACGCTCATTCGTTCGACTATCAGCGGTGTCATTCTCGACATCCCTGTGAAGGTTGGTTACTCCGTCATTCAGGTCAACACGATGAACGAGGGTACTACCATCGCCTCTGTTGCCAACATGAACAACCTCATTTTCCGCGGTAATATCGACGAAACTGAAGTCGGACAGCTTGTCAACGGTATGCCGATGAAAATCACCATCGGTGCACTGCAGGATCTGAAATTTGACGCGGCTTTGGAGTACATCTCGCCAAAGGCAGTGGAAAGCAACGGTGCGAATCAGTTCGAAATCAAGGCTGCAGTTAATGTGCCTGCCGATTCGGCCGGTGGCAAATCCGGTCACCTTCGCTCTGGCTATAGCGCTAATGCCGAAATCGTGCTCTCACGTGCTGAAAAGGTACTGAGTATCCCCGAGAGTGCCATCGAGTTCAGTGGCGATAGTACATTTGTGTATGTTGTCAAAGGTGAGGGCAAAAACAAAACCTACGATCGTACCTATATTGAGACCGGACTCTCTGATGGCGTGAATATCGAGATTAAGAAGGGCATCACGGCTAAAGATAAGGTTCGTGGCCCTGAGATAATTACTGATGACGACAAAAAGGATTAAGCTATGAAATATCGTTCTATATGTTGCTATGTCATAGCAACCCTTATCACCCTCCCCATCTCCGCTCAGACTGCCACGTCTGCGGGTGACGGTTTACCCGTCGCCATTCCCACCGCCCATGAGTGGTCTCTCCGTGAGTGCTGTGACTACGCCATCGAGCACAGCATCCCCATCAAGCAACAGGAAAACCAGCGTCGTCAGCAGGAGGTTCAACTGAGCACATCCCGTAACTCCCGCCTTCCGGACGTCAGTGCCAGCTTAAACCAGAACTTCTCGTTCGGTCGCGGTCTGACGGCTGATAACACCTATTCCAACACCAACACGTCGTCGACGTCGCTCCAACTGGGTGCCAACATGCCACTCTTCACGGGATTCCAGATTCATGAAGGTGGCACAGGCATACGTGCAAATCCTTTACGACATGGAGATTTCCGAAGTTGCACATCGTCAAATCGACATCGATTCCATGCAGGTTGAGCGTCTGCAGGCGTTCGTCAGAAACGGCAAGGCGTCTGAATCGGAACTGTCTCAGCAGCGTGCTACACTCGCAAACAGTCGTCTTTTAGCGACCCAAGCTGACAACAACACGCGGTTGGCTATCCTCACCCTTACCCAACTTCTTGAGTTGCCAACTCCCGATGGTTTCTCCGTTGTCCGTCCTGACCTCCCTGTTATGTCTGCGAGCGACTTTTCCTCCGCCGCCATCGCTGCCAACATCCCTTCTCCTGAGGTCATCTACGCTGAAGCCCTTGGTATCAAGCCCGAGATTGCTGCTCAGCAACTGAAACTCAAGGGCACCGAGCATAGCATCAAGATTGCTCGCGCAGGCTATTACCCCACATTGTCGCTCAGTGGCGGTATGGGCACGAACTACTACACCACCAGCGGTTTCAAGTCCGATAATTTCAGCACACAGCTGAGGAACAATTTCTCCCAATACATCGGTCTGAACCTGAATATCCCCATTTTCAACCGATTCCAGACGCGTAACAGCATCCGCACGGCGAAAATCCAACGCGAGAATCAGCAGTTGCAGCTCGACAACACCAAGAAAACGCTCTATCAGGAGATCCAGAAGGTATATTACAACACTCTGAATGCACTGTCGAAGGAGCAGTCGTCACTTGAAGCGGTAAAGAATACGCAGACAGCCTTCAATCTGATGCAGGCGAAGTATGAGAACGGCAAGGCGACTATCACTGAGTTCAACGAGTCGAAAAATACGTACCTCAAGTCCGAGTCCGAGCTCGTTCAGGCCCGCTACGAGAACCTTTACCAACATGCCCTGTTGGAATTCTATCGAGGTAAAGACCTGACCTTCTAATTACACAGCGGAACCGTCCCTTTTGTGTAAATAATAGTCCGCTAACTTAGCGGACTATTACTTTTTTGTTATTGTTGATATAGATGCCTTTCGTTTGTGGTGTGCCATTCAGTTTGCGACCATCCAGCGTGTACCAAGCATGCTGGTCCACGGTAAATGGTTTACTGTCGATGGCTTCAATGCCAGTGGTCGCTTCTTTTAACAACATGAAATTGTCGAAGTTGACCCATGTGGCTGTCGTGTTCTGTAGCTTCAGTCCCAACTTGACAGGAGCTTCAGCAGTTACGGTAAACTCAACGGTAGCAGTCTCAATATTTCCTGTTCCAACCATTTCCTTGCTTTGGTCACCGGCAATGAGCAGGACGCCCGTTGATCCATTGTCTGAGGCGCAATTGACGCTCAGTTTATACGAGCCTGCAGGCAGCGTGGGCGACTGTACCACTTCCTGATTGACGATAGCGCTACCCGTCCATGCAAACTCGCAGTAGTTGGAGAGTGGTGCCCATGTGTTTTGCTTCCATTGGGCTGTACCTCCCGTATTGGTCCATCCGCTGATATCTTTATCGAACCTTGCGTTGATGATATACTGGTCAGTGACATCTGGGTCATCAATGACGGCACCTGTAAAGGCCTGGAGTTCGTATAGTGCTTTCATTGCACGACCTGTTTCATTGTCGAACAGGCTGTAGTTGCACCAAGCTGATGTGACGGGATTGCTGGAATCAACTCCGTATTCGTTGCACTCAGGTGCCCACCAGTAAAGACCATTAATGCTGGCGTGCTGGTTGAGGTAGGTAATAAAGTCTTTGGTGAACAGTAGTTGTCCTGCCTCAGTTGCTGGCCAGTTGGGGAATGTAGTGATAGGATATTTCGCATCGTCAGGATACCATTTATGGTAGTATGCTGTCTCGACAATCTGTATTTTCTTGTCGGGATAGTCATTCTCCAGCGAAGTAATCACTCCATTCAATGTGGTCAGTGTACCATGATAGTGGGGGTAGTAGCTCAGACCTATCACATCATAGTCGTTGGTATAAGTTTTCAGCGTCTTGTAGAAGTTGATGACGGCCTTATCATAGTGCATCTCTGTGTGGATAACAATCTTTGCCTGGGGGCATTTTTCACGACAGGCTGCAATGGCACTTATGAGATATTTGCCAAGATTATTCCATGTGTTGCCTCCTTTGCTGATTTCACCTGTAGGCCACATCATACCTGTGGTAATCTCATTGCCAGTCTGGATGAAGTCAGGTGTTGCACCATAGTCAATCAATGCCTGAAGGCTTTCCTTTGTATAGTCTGATAGGTATTGGGCCAGCACATCAGGGTCACTGCTGTTCCAAGCACTGGGTGTAGAGTGCTTGCCAGGATCTGTCCATGTGTCGCTATAGTGGAAGTCGAGCAAGAAGGTAAGACCAGCGTCCTTGATGCGCTTACCCAGTTTCTTCACGAATTCAATATCCTGTCGAACACCTTCTTTTTGATGTGCTTCAGATGCTTTCGACGGATCCACAAAGAGACGTACTCGCATGGCGTTCCAGCCTTGCTCTTTAAAGTAGGCTATCATATCGCCAGTGATGGCATCGCCACTCTTGTCATAATACTTAGCACCATACTTCTCGTATTCAGGAAGCATCGAGATGTCACCACCCACATATTTTTGGGCGGGAACCATTGTGGTAACCACGGTAAACAATAATAATAGTAGTAGTTTTCTCATATCATCAGTAGTTTTGTTTTTTATTTCTTACCTCTCACTTCTTATGCCTGTTGGCCCGCTGCTCACGGTATTTGGCCTTCTGCTTGGCAGAGCCGCTACCGTGAGCACCAGTGATATACTTTTTCTTCTTAGCCTTGGTCTTCACTTTGTCCTTCTCTTTACGAGGACCACCGCCACGACCAAACGAAATACCATTCTCCAGAATGCTCTGAAAGTCTGATTCCTTACTCATATCTTGCTTTTAGCTTTTAGCTTTTGGCAATTGGCTAACTGCTAACAGCCAACTGCTAATTGCTAAATATTAATGATGGAACAATCTTACGCCTGTGAAGGCCATAGCAATACCGTATTTATCGCACGTCATGATGACATGGTCGTCGCGAACCGAGCCACCAGCCTGGGCGATGAACTCTACGCCACTCTTGTGGGCACGCTCGATGTTGTCGCCGAAGGGGAAGAAGGCATCCGAGCCCAGCGCTACTTTGGTATTCTTGGCAATCCACTCCTTCTTCTCAGCCATCGTCAACACCTCAGGCTGCTCAGTGAAGAACTGCTGCCAAGCACCGTCGCGCAATACGTCGTCGTGCTCGTCCTCAGAGATATATACATCGATGGTATTGTCGCGGTCTGCACGGCGGATACCGTCCTTGAAGGGCAGTGCCATCACTTTCGGATGCTGGCGCAACCACCAAATATCAGCCTTGTTACCAGCCAGACGCGTGCAGTGGATACGACTCTGCTGACCGGCTCCGATACCGATAGCCTGACCGTCCTTCACGTAGCAAACCGAGTTCGACTGCGTATATTTCAATGTAATCAGTGCGATAATCAGGTCACGCTTAGCCTCGGCACTGAAGGTCTTGTTCTGCGTGGGGATATTTTCGAACAAGGCAGGATCATCGAGTTTGATTTCGTTGCGTCCCTGCTCGAAGGTCACGCCAAAGCACTGCTTGGTCTCAATAGGAGCGGGCTTGTACGTGGGGTCAATCTTGATGACGTTGTATGTTCCCTTGCGCTTGTCCTTCAGAATCTCAATAGCTTCAGCTGTGTAGTCGGGGGCAATGACACCATCACTCACCTCACGCTTCAACAGCAGGGCCGTCGTAGCGTCGCAGGTGTCGCTCAAGGCCACGAAATCACCATAGCTCGACATACGGTCAGCACCGCGGGCACGGGCATAGGCACAGGCTATCTGGCTCTCGTCCAATCCCTTCACGTCGTCCACAAAATAAATTTTCTTCAGCGTGTCACTCAGGGGCAGACCGACAGCGGCGCCTGCAGGGCTCACGTGCTTGAACGAGGCTGCAGCGGGCAGACCAGTAGCAGCTTTCAGCTCCTTCACCAACTGCCACGCATTCAGTGCATCGAGGAAGTTGATGTAGCCAGGGCGGCCGTTAATCACTTCGATGGGTAACTCGCCCTCCATCATAAAGATACGCGAGGGCTTCTGATTGGGATTGCATCCGTACTTAAGTGCTAATTCTTTCATATATAAAATAGGTGTAAATTCGAATTTGGGTACAAAGTTAGTGCAAATCGAGCGAAAAACCAAATATTTTTGAGTTTTTCCGAGATGCAGCCTAACTTGACCAAAGGTCAAAGGTACGAATAAGTGAGCGAAATACAAAAGAAAAAAGAGACACTTCGCGATTGAAGTATCTCTTTTTATGTCGTGCAGGTCTCGTCTGAGATTACTCAGCAGTAGCACGGGCACCGCTGCGCTTCTCCTTAATACGTGCAGCCTTACCAG
>CADCDY010000115.1 GCA_902800245.1 uncultured Prevotellaceae bacterium | reverse complement strand
CAGAGTATGAACGTCAGGCAGATCGAGAACAGCCAGAGTCTCGTCCTTGCCGTCGAGTTTCAGGATGGTGGCAATCTGTCACCGCATTGGCAGTACGCCTGTCAGATGTTCCGTGGGGCCAGTCTGAGTGGCAAGAACCTCGCCGTCATGGTGGCTCTTGGCAACAGGCACGACAACGGCATCTATGCCGATGCCTTCTGTCGCGAACTCAAGGAGAATGGGGCGCACATCGTAGGCGACTACCTCTATGCAGATGCCTCGACGTGCAACCTCAACAACTGGATATGCGCCATTTCACCTAACTTATAAACAATCAGCCATTATGCAGTACATTTTTATCGTAGCCCTCGAATTCGTCCTGGCCTTCTCAGGCGTAGCCCTGCTCATCAGGTACTACAACCACAAGTGACGGAGCAGCGAGTTCTCACGCTCGACAAAATGAGCAAGCTCTTTGCACTCGCTTAATCGCAACATTGCGGCCCAATAGTGCGGCTATGTATAGTTTGAAGGAATTATACCGACTGGAATTTTTGAATGGCTTGTAATGTCTTCTGATGGCCGATGGCTATCAGCTTCTCCGACTTGTCGAAGTCGAAACCACCATAGCGGTTCATCTGAATATCCACAAGTATTTCGGGCTTCATCAGCTGGGCCATCAGGATAGAGTTCTGACGAATCATCAGCGAACTGGTACGCGAAAGTACTGTGTAGTAGTTGAATTCGATGTTGTCAGGTATCAGACGGTTTAGTATCTGTGCCTTCAGCGACTTGTTACGCTTACGCCGTTCCGTCAGCTCGTGCTGCGTTTCCCATTGGGCTGCATAGTCGTGGCCACTCACGTCCACGCCAACAAGAATGTCACCTTTGTGACGCGTTACACGGTTCATGGGAATGGGATTCAGTACGCCTCCGTCAATGAGAATCATTCCGTCGCGCTGTACTGGCTCATAAAATGATGGCAGGGATATGCTGGCACGGATGGCATCGAACAAGCGACCTTTGCGGAAAACGACTTCGCGACCAGCCTTCCAGTCGGTAGCCACAGCGCAATAGGGTATTGGCAGGTCTTCAATCAGTACGTCGGGAACGAACTCCATGATGGCCTCGATGATTCGCGTCCCCTTAACCAGATGGTTCAGACTGAGTGAGAAGTCGGTCAACTCTAACATCTTCTTCCTGTCAATAGTTTTCATCCACTCACGAAACTCAGCCAGTTTCCCTGATGCATAGACACCGCCGATGAGTGCCCCCATCGAACAACCAGCAACCGAGGTGATACGGTAGTCCTGCGCCTCCAGTTCCTCAATCGCACCAATATGTGCCAATCCCCTCGCCCCTCCGCTCGACAAGACCAGTGCAACATCTTTTTTCTCTATCTGTTCCGTCATCTTAAATATTGAACCGTTTTATATGATATGTCACTGTCCTCTTAGCTGCATCGGCGTCATGCCGAAATTTCCCCGATTGTTTCTTGCAGATGGCTGTGAGGTATTTCGGCGATATGCACAGGTCGCTGGCAATGCCAATCCAACTGGTACGGATGATTTCTTGACTGCGATCCATATGATCTTCTAAATTTTGTCGCAAATATACAAAATAAATCCCAAAGCACCGAAAAAGTACCTTGGGATTTATAAATTTTTGAGACTTCAGCCGTCCTATGCCGGGTTAAACTTCTCCTTCGGCTGCCACTTACAACGAACGGGCGAAACAATCGCACCTTCCTTCTTTAACTCGGCAAATGCCTTATCTACTTCTTTGCGGTCAATACCTGTGATTTCCGCAATCTTGCCAGCGTTTACGGGAGCACCGAACTCACGCATGGCCTGTAATACCTTCTCTTTCATAATTTTCAATTATCATTGCAACGCCACACTCTCAAAGAGAGAATTACCAATTGTCAATTATCAATTAGCTTACATCTGCTTTATCAGCCAGTTCTGTGCGCCAATCTTCTCAATCATTTCGACTGCGCCCTGACTCCAGTAGAGATCTTCTTCCTCGTCGGCCAGATATGCCTTCAGAATGTCGAAAGTGAGGTAGTCCTCGCATACCGACCCCATGCACTTACGCAGCAGAGTTTGAATGAGGTTATTTGCTCTTCAGCGTTAGACTGGCGGTGGGCAATGCGCTCTTGATGGTTACGTTGACGGAACCTTTCTTTTGCGTGCTGCGAATGACAAGGAGGGCGCGGCCCTTCCACGTTTTTACACGAGGTGAAGTGTAGGGTTCTGTATCCTTTAGGTCGGCAGAAGCAAAGGCTAACAGGTTTCCTGCTCCCTTGACGACAGCCTCACAGTCGATGGCGGCTTCGGGTACGGGTGTGCCTTGCTTGTCAAGAACCTCGACGGTAACAAAAGTAAGCGACTGACCGTCGGCTCTCATCACGGTACGGTCAGGGGTAAGGCGCAGACGGGCGGGTTCGCCGGCGGTCTTCAGCGTTACACTCTCGCCACCGGCTTCAGCACGGAGGGTACCGGCTTTATAGGGTACAGAGAAGACGGCCTTGAACTCAGTCTCGCGGCTTACCTGTTTCGTGCCAATGAGTTGATTGTTAAGATACAGTTTTACTTCTGGCTGATGGGTATAAACCTCCACTTCGACAGGCTTACCCTCCCAACCAGTCCACGTCCACGACTCCCATGTAGGCCATACGCTCCACATCGTGGTGTGAATATCGCCGTGGTAACCGTTGGGTTCGCGAACGGCCATGTAGAGTGGCGTTTTATCGTTCCACAGCATCTCACGATAGTGGCTGATGGGCTTGCGCCAGCCGGTGATATCAACATCTCCACAGGGAGCACCGTGCCATTCGGGCTGTCCGCCTTCAATCCACGACTCACCCTCGCGCTCACCTTTATAATAGTTACGACCTATGCCGCTCTCGCCCAGATAGTCGAGACCCGTCCACACGATGTCGCCCACGACGTAGGGGAAATCGTGGGATACTGCCCAGTTGCGAAAGGCATCACGCGGATAGCTCTCCGTCTGCCAGATGACGCGCTTGGGGTCGCGTTCATGGTCAGAGGCGTGCTTGAAGATCATGTAGTTGTAGCCCACCACATCGAGTACCTCAGCATGCGGGTCGTAGATTTCCCAGTCGCGGTCCCAGGCACAGAGGGCCTCAGTGACGGGGCGCGTCGTGTCCAGTTCGCGGATGGCTTTCTTCATCTGCCGGGCGGTATAGACCACGTGGATGTCCTTGCGCTCGATGACCTCGTTGCCGATGCTCCACGAGATGACGCTCGGATGGTTGCGGTCGCGCAGCACCATCGCATGGATGTCCTCACGATAGCAGGAATCGATGACGGTGGAGTAGTCGTAGGGATTCTTCTGCGTGCGCCAGCCGTCGAAAGCCTCGTCAATGACGAGCATACCTATCGAGTCGCAGGCCTCGAGGAAGGCACGCGTCGTGGGATTATGCGACGTGCGGATAAGGTTGAAACCGGCTTCCTTCATCTGTCGCACCTTGCGGATTTCGGCATCATCGAAGGCCATGGCACCCAGCACGCCGTCGTCGTGATGTACGCAGGCACCATTGATGAGCACCTTCTTGCCGTTGAGCATGAAGCCCCGCTCAGCATCGAACGAGAACGTGCGGATGCCATACTTCGCTGTTGCGTTGTCGATGACGTTGCCTGCCTCCTTCAGTTCCACCTTCGCCTCGTAGAGTGTCGGACTCTCGGGCGACCAGAGGCGCGGATTATTGACAAAGAGAGTCGTCGTCACGGTCTTGCTCTCACCAGCCTTCACTGCTACCATCAGCTGAGCACCGCCCATTACGACGGTGGCGTTGCGGTCAGCCTGCGACTCATTCTGCACCGTCACCTCCACCTGCACCTTCGCCTTGTCGGCACTCACCTCAGGCGTGGCGACGAAGATGCCATTCTCGGCAATGTGCAACGCAGGCATCGTTTCGAGCCATACATGGCGGTAGATGCCGGAACCGCTGTACCAGCGGCAGTTAGGCTGTTCAGAATTGTCTACCTTGACCATCACCTCGTTGAGCCGTTTGTCCTTATAAAGATATGGTGTCACATCAACCGTAAACGGCGTGTAGCCATAGTGATGCTGCCCAGCTTTTTGGCCGTTCACATAGACTTCGGCCTTCTGATACACCCCCTCGAAGTGCAGCTTGACGAGTTTATCTCTCAACTCTAAACTCTCAACTCTAAACTCTTTCCGGTACTCGCCCTTGCCAGCCTCGAACCATCCGCCACCAGTGCCCGTAGCACCATGACCAGAATGGGGACCTTCGAAGATGTCCCAGTCATGCGGCAGGTCCACGGTCTGCGTCGTTCCATTGTGAGTAAACTGCCAGCCGAAGTCAAACAACTGTCTTTTTGTCTGTGCCGATGCCGTCACCACTGCGATGACCAGCATCATTGTCATCAAAATCTTCTTCATAGTTATAATGATTTCTATTTAACGCGGCGCAAAGATACGAATAATTTGTGAGAAAAATGATATAATAGGCATTTTTAATGGTATAGTGCTAAATTTATCAGTATCTGAATCTTTTTCCGTTTTTTTATTAGTACCTTTGCAAAAAATTTGCGAAGATGGCAATACAAGATGCAATATTCAGACGTTCAGAACTGCTTCTGGGTAACGAAGTAATGGAACGGATAGCACAGAAGCGGGTGATAATATTTGGTGTGGGCGGTGTCGGGTCGTGGTGCGCTGAGAGCCTGGTGCGCAGCGGCATCAGTCGGTTGACGATTGTGGACTCAGACTGTGTGTGCATTACCAATATCAACCGACAGTTGATGGCTACTACCAAGACCGTGGGGCAGGTGAAGGTGGAAGCCCTGAAAGAACGTCTGCTCACCATTAATCCGTCAGCAGAAATTACTGCCTTGCAGAAAATCTTCACGCAGGAAACCGCCGAGGAGTTTGAACTTGACAGCTACGACTATATTATCGATGCCATTGACTCACTGAAAGACAAGGCGGCACTTATTCTGTTGGCCACATCCTTCCCCTCAACAGGGGAAGACAGAAGGGGTCCCAAGTTCTTTTCATCGATGGGTGCTGCTCTGAAACTTGACCCTACGCGCATCCAGATTACGGAGTTCTGGAAAGTGAAGGGCGACCCCCTGGCTCGTGCCCTTCGAAATAAGTTCAAGAAAGAAAAACTGTTCCCCAAGCGGAAGTTCCAATGTGTCTATTCCGACGAACTGCTGGAGAACAAGCAACCCATCGATCCTGACGACAGAGGCAACGGCAGCATTGTCCACATCACCGCCATTTTCGGTTTCATGCTGGCAGGACTGGTGTTAGGGGATATTAATGCACGGAGTCTGCATGGAGATTCGTAACAATAGTTATTTCTTTATCCCTATAGGTGGAAGTCCTACCTCCTTTCGCCATTCGTTGACTCGCAAGGAGTCCAGCAAGGGACAGTTGAACTGCGTGCCGTATTTCTGCGGACGGCCCTCGCGGATGTCGATGCAGATAATGCGCCGGTTCTTCTTCGATACCACGACATTGCGCCATACCACGTCTTCCGTCTGACGTGTCGGCCCTTCAAAGAGGAAGTTGTTATAGACGTTCAATGCGCCGTCCAGTCCGATGAATGCGTCGGGCGGTGTCGCTACATAGTCCCGACAGGCGAACTGATACGTCGCCATGTCCACACCGTCGAGCCAGCGTAGGGAATCGACGGCGAAGGGCAGTTCCTTCCTGACGCTCGCGTCAAACCTCTCAGTTTCCATCACATTCTTCGTCTGGCAGCCTGCAAACATGATTGCCGCCAGTGCATAAAGGAAAAATCTTTTATTCATAGTTGTCCGTCAGGACGAAGTCAAGGCGTAGGTTATCTTTTCACGCCGATAATTGTTGCGTTCGAAGGCTTCATGCGATGAATCTCTGTTTGGGTGAAGCCTGCATTATCGAGCATCGTCTTCAATTCTTCCGGCGAATAGGCCGTCATGCCCTCCACTACATTTGTCCACTTGGAATCGCTATCTACGACCTCTACCAAGATGGCGAACTTACCGCCAGACTTCAGTACACTACAAGTTTCGAGTTTCCTAAAACACATAAAAAAGCCGCCCAACTGGAAAAAGCTAAAAACCCAATAGGGAAATTATTTTTTTCCAGTTGGGAAGTCTGCGAATAAGCGAATACAGAAAAGGCTCACTTTATTCTGTTGAGCGTGAGCAGTCTCGACCGAAGGTCAAATTAAAATCGGGGTATTTTATACCATCGGATTCAGTTCGTGGAATGGATCAAAGAAAAGGATATAGATGAATCCGTTTGTACCGAGCATGAAATAGACTCGTGGCGAACGGTCACCAGTATCTCTATTGGCCAATTTGCCATCGCACTCATAAAGTCCAAAATGATAGACTATCATGCTTTCGTCGGCATCGGGCATAATCTGCTTCACAGCCTTACGCACGTTGCCGCTGAAATTAGAACGATAGAAATGGTAACTTTTATCACGACGTGCCTTTTCTTCCAGATCGTTGATGGTACTCGAAGAAATTTCCTTCATCATTGTGAAGTATTCCTGCGTATCACGTAGCAGGAATTCCTGCTTGAAGTGATAGTCGGTCACATCCAAGTCAATATAGTCATACTTCACTACAATGGGCAGGTCTTTCGACAACTGCACGTCATCATAGCTCAGACTGTTCTTGAAGGAGTCTGGCGTGTTGAGTTGGGCCAGTTCCTCCGGCTGGATGTCGATGTCGTAGGGATTAAGTTTCATTGCTTCTGGCGATTCCTGTCGTGACGGGCTTTGTAGTAGGCGTGCATCGTGTCAAGGGAAATCTCCTTTTCCGAACGCTGGTAGGGAGCCAATCCCTCACGTGCCTCCACCCAAGGCTGCTCGGCATGGGTGAGGAAGATAAGCCCGTTCTGCGACTTCGAACCGTAAAGCATCACGATGGAGTCCAGCAGTTCTGTCTCTTCTGCCGTCAGTTGCAGGTTTGCAGCCAGTTCTGCCAGCGTCGCGTTCACGTCGTCCGTATCGAAATCCTTTGCCGTCAGATGGTCACACATATTTGAAACCTTGTCGCGATACTGATAATAGATGTCAGGATATACGGGACCATTTACCCAAGCCTGTGGAGCCTGAGCGAAGAGCGTATTCTGCCGTCCGTTGAACACCATATACCACGACTGCACGTAGTAGAGCAGTTTTTGGAGTTTCAACGGGCTGACCGTCAGTCCCTTTGCAATGAGAGACAGACCCACGTACCTTGCTATGTCTTTGATGTCGCGCATTCCTAAAATACTTTGATTTTCGGTGCAAAATTACAACTATTTTCTGAAAAAATCAATGTTTTCTGCCTCTTTTCACGTAAAAATGAACAAAATCGCCTCATTTTATGTGATTTTTGCATTTTCGGGCATCGAATTTGAAGTTTTTTGTTTAAATTTGCAATCGCAATCCGAAAGGAACGCAAGACATATTGCTCGATAGACTTCTAATCACCACCTAGAAATAGAGCAATCATACTTTATTGGGTGCCAGCCCATAGGGCGCGGGCATTCCCATATAAGTATGATGGTTGTGGTGACCAAGAAGTCGTATGGCGAAGGTCTGTATTTTTCTTGCAGTTAAGGGTGCTATTATTGTGGCAAGGAAATGGTTCTTGAAACCTCCCATGTCTACCTTGTTTACTCAACTGCTGAATCAAGAATTAACAGACAAAGAACGCAGAGAGATTCTTAAAAAGCTTAATGGCTATGACCTCATCAATAACAGAATAAAGGAGCAGTACATACAAAATTTTGCCTTAGAGAATCGTAAACAGGAGGCTTTATTATTCGATATTTGCGACAGCAATGACATAGAACCGACTATCGAAATTTGCAAAAATCTGATTGGTAATAATATGCCATCACTGAGAACAAAATATCTAGAAAAAAGGCAAAATATAAAGGAATCAATACCGCCTACAGTTTCTCAGACAATTGATTCTGTCGAAGCCGTTAAGTTCTCCGTGGAAGGCGAGGGGCAAGTTGTATATATGTCAGAATTGTTAAAGACAAATTACCCTGAGACATGCAGTCGTCTTATTAAGATACTTGAAATGCACGATGTCAAATACGCATTCTTGAAGGGGACGAAAGATATTTGGTGCCGAGACTATATGCCCATCCAGACAGAATCAGGTAAATTCATACAATTCAAATACGACCCAAGCTATCTCAAAGGAAATAAGGAATGGGAAGAATCCCGTTCTGATGTTAAGGAGGTATGTAGAGTGAACGGGATAGATGCTCAATTCTCTGACATCAATCTTGATGGTGGCAATGTTCTTATCTGTGATGGCAGAGCAATCCTATCCAACAGAATATTCTCTGAGAATTCTAATTGGGACAAAGACAAACTCGTCAGTGAACTAAGCAATCTTTTGGAGTGCGAGATAATCATTATTCCAGCAGAAAATGATGATATGACAGGGCATGCCGACGGCATGGTTAGGTTTGTAAACCGAAACACCATACTTGGTAATAAGTTGGCCGATGAATACAAGTATTGGCGTGAAGGAATGGAAAAGGTGATTGAGCAATATGGCCTGAAATATATAGATGTTCCATTCTTCTCGCCGAAAGACCCAAAACAGAATTATCTGGAAGTCAACAATCTGATAGTTCTGCCTGTTTTCGGTAGGGACGAAGATAAACAAGCCGTTGATGTTTTGAGACAAGCATTCCCTGATAGAGTCATTGAAACGATTGATTACACCGATGTTGCATGGGAAGGCGGACTTCTGAACTGCACGACATGGGTAGTCCGTTAAGTTTTTCCGTTTATTATCTTTCAGCACATATTCAAAGACAAACAAAAACAAAGTTATTGATATGAAGAAGTTTATTCCTTTTATCGTATGTGTAATTCTTTTCTCTGCGTGCAAGCAAAGCAAACAGGGAATAGTCCAAGACCTATTAGAAGCTGAGAATAGCTTTGAAAAAGAAAAAGTCAATCAGTTCCTATCCGATAGTTTTTGAATGCCAATCGACAATATTGAAGATTCAAGTCTTAGATAGTATAGTAAAGACAGAGGAACGAGAGCTATCTATCATTGATTCGCTTTTGGAAGTAAACCCTGCCATTATTCGAAAAAAGACATACAGGTTTGTTGATGATAAATTGCAGTCAATCACCGTTGACTCAACGCTGTATCTTGAGGAATATTTTAATTCCTTACATGAAAAAGTGATTCCGTTTACTTTTTATGTTAATGACCAATATGACCTAGAAGATGGAAAGGAATTATATGCAAATATCAAGAAATATCTTTTGGAATATGTAAGTCTTCCTGTCTCAGATAAAAAGGAATATAGGCACTATGCCCATCTTCAAGGAACTTATGTTTCAAAAGAC
This sequence comes from uncultured Prevotellaceae bacterium, assembly GCA_902800245.1. GTDB lineage: Bacteria > Bacteroidota > Bacteroidia > Bacteroidales > Bacteroidaceae > Prevotella. Next base: position 4,690 of record CADCDY010000115.1, on the reverse strand, counting down.
TGCGCTTTCTATCGGAAATTAATTTTCAGAGGAAAGAAGACGGTAACAATTGTTGATGCCATTTTTGGAATGTCTTTTGCATCAGGCTATGAATTGGACGAGGACGTCATTAGGGTAAAGACAGACAAAAGCGATTTGTTGTTTGAAATCAAAGACAGCCAAACGCTCATTGGCGAAGGATTTGCTAAAGGTACATTTAAGAAAGTAAATTAGAGTTCTTTCTTCGTCAGAAAACACTTCGGGAGGCCGACGCTGGCGATTCAGCGTCGGCCTCCCGAATCTCTTTTTTCACTCGCCTCATGGCGTATGAAAAGACTGATGTTTACGATGATGGCAGTAGTACTGCTGATTGTCTGTAGCGGCGGCAGACGACTCTTTGGCTTCCTGGAGCATTGAGTACTACGACCGTCACGACGACAAGCGGCATAGGACGCTCGGACTTACTGGGAGGAAATAAAAAAAGAACTACAAGCAAGCCTGAAATTCATCACAGAGTTACTCCCCAACGAAACAGTGATTTATCCCGGCCACGGCAAGAAATCAACGATAGGATATGAGAAGGCAAATAATCCGTATATCGTTCAAATATACAAACTTGCCTAACCTCTCCGTGAGACATAGAAAAAGATGGCTGACCATCACAGCCAGCCATCTCACTAAACTAAACAAATACTTTATGAATTTTATACCTGTGATTACAAGGCTGCGATTGAGCGAGAGCGGAGTGAAGCTCGCTTCGACTCAGCCGAGCGTAAGCAGGCTCGACCTTAAGTCAATTCAGGAGTAATGGCGGCGATCCAAGCCTCGATGCGGGTGTCGGTCTTGTCATCCTCGTTGATGTCATCAAGGGGTAGACCGATAAACTTACCGTCAATCACGGCTTCTGAGTCGTCGAAGGTGTAGCCGTCAGTTTCCACGCTACCGATGAACTTCGCACCGCTGTCCTTGACCTGCGGTCGAGCCTGCTCATGCTCAGCAGAATCGATGCAAGCATCGTTCTGCCTTCGCTCAATCGCAGCCTTGATACCGTTGTAGAGTTCGCCCATGCCGCCTACGAAGGTGTCGCTATAAGATGAACAGTCGCCGCAGCCGAAGATGGCGATGGTCTTGCCACTGAGGTCGGTACCTTGGAGCGTCTTCAGTCCGTCGTACCAGTCATCCTGCAATTCGCCTGCGCCCCATGTCGAGGTGCCGAGAATCAGGTTTTGGTTGGCGGCCACGATGTCGGCTGTCAGGTCTTGTACATTCAGGGCCTCGCAGCCCAGTTTCGAGGCAATCTTCTCTGCGATGGCCTCGCAGGTTCCTGTCGAGGAACCATAAATTACAATTGTTGTGTTCATTTTATGATTTATTCAAAAGAAGTTATTAATTCTTGTTGATACACTTGCCGTCGCATGTCCCGTCACATCCGCACTTGCCCTGTTTACGTTTGCAATATCGTTCGCATTGTGCGCAGAGGTCGTAGCCGAGCATGGCTCCGAGGATGAAGTCCTCTTCGGGCGTGAGCTGGTTCAGCGGACGAGTGACGATGAGCCGGATAGCTTCCAGACACTCGCGTCGTCCGAAATAAACGTTCAGGTTCTGCTGTCCGGCTGGTTGCAACAGGTATGGAATGCCCTGACTTTCCAGTCGCTTTATAGTTTGCTCACTATATTTCTTATTACATGTGAACAGCACCATGTGGCGCACACCTTTATGCAGCTCGTAGATGTGGTTCATCAGAACCTTAAGTTCCACGGGAGTTGTTGTCGTTCTTGCCATCGTTTTATCATTCTTGATTTCTGGGTGCAAAATTAGAGAGAAAAAACGAAGTGCGCAATACCTAAAAACGAGTGTTTTAGGCATTACGCACCTATGACGACCTGCAAAAGCAGGTTAATCAAAAGTAGGTATTACATACTCTCTTTAAGTATCTCCGAAATATCCGTCTCTGCTTATAATTTCCCTACCAATGCAATTACCTTCTGCTTGGTTTCCTCTGTCTTCTGTTCGTCAATCTTGGCAGGGACAAAGCCCATGTTCTCTACCTCCCAGTAGTTGCAGATATCGCGGAACTCGGCGGTGGCTCCGTCATAGACACCAGGAGAGTATGATGACATCAGCAGCGCCATCTTTTTCACGTTGGCGGGTTTGTTCACACAGTACATACGCTGGATGGGAGCCTGAATCTGGGCGCAGAGCGTGAAGTAATAGATGGGTGCAGCAAGTACCAGCACCTCTGCCTCGTTCATCAGCGGATACAACTCCTGCATGTCATCCTTCTGGATGCAGGCACCATTGCCTTTACCGTGACAATACTCGCAGGCCAAGCAGCCCGCAATCTTCTTTTTGGCTACGTTTACCAGCGTCACTTCATGACCTGCTGCCTCGGCAGCTTTCTTGTACTCTTCCGCCATCCATGCGGTGTTACCATTAGCTCTCGGAGAGCCCTGTAAAATCAAAATCTTACTCATAATCGTATTTAACTTTAAGTTTTCTTCCTCCTTGCAAGGCATAATCCAAACAAGTTTGCTTTCTGCTCTTGCTTCGTTCGTCAGTTGTTTTAGTTTGTGAATTTATGGCACAAATATACGAATAAAATCCCAAAGTAGGTTGATTTTGCCTTGGGATTTATGATAATTTTTGAATTACGAACATTAGCTAATGCTATCATCGTGGCGAGAGGAAAGGTGTCTCGGTGAGTCCGCCGTAGCTATCTGCGGCTCTCTCCAAAGCATCCTCGGTGGTATATTGCTGGTACAACGTGCAGCGGGTGACGATGGTTTGTGGTGAACAGCGGCCGTCAACCACCTTAACCAATGCCCAGCCCTTCATCTCGTCGGCAAACTCCTCGCCAACGAGTGCCAGGCGACCATCCACCACGGTCATATCCCACCACGACACATCACGCATGCTGAACCGCACACGCGGCATCTCATATTTAAGAGTCTGCACGGCCGTATAAAGTCGTAATTTCGTATGAAGTGTCCGGTCGCTTTCTTTCAAGTCGGTCAACAGCGCCGGAACACCGTTTACCTCGCCAAGTTCCTGCTTCACCATCGGCAGTATTCCGTCACTCATCGGAATGCCGGGCATCAGAAACGACGACTGATCCATCAGCCGTTTAGTCACAAACACCGCAGGCAACTGATTCGCCAGCGACGCGAAATTCTGATAGGCCGTCCGCCGCTCGGTGAACATCACGTCACAGTACCGTAGCTCCTTCCATAGCGCCGTCGTGTGCCGCATCTTCTGCCGCTGAATGAACTGCGGCAGCGTGTTGCTACGTTTCTCGTGTGTGGAAGACTCTCGTCCTATCAATTGTCCGTTACGCAGGTAAAAAGTCACCCCCGCAATACGCATCCTCTTGGGAATCGTCATTCCCAACCCTCCACTGTCTTTCTTCTTCATCGTTCTTTTCTCCTACTTTTAATTCATATTTATAATACACGTATTTTTTATATATATCATCCACTTCTCATATTAATCTCCACTCTTCCCATACCTTAGCCATAGTCTTGCTTCAGTGCTCCTCCTATCCTTGTCCGCTATTTGCTCACTATATACTCGCTACTTATTCGGTCTTACACCGAACATATACCGGACAAGTACCGGACATCTACCGAACATATATTGGATATGAATAGGGGCTGTTCCCTTGCAGCATCCTTTCTATATTGGGGCTAAATACTAGTTCTATCAGAGTTATATTGGAGATGTTCCTTTGATCTATATGAGGTAAATTGTACTTAAACTATTGCTTTCATTTTGCAAAGATATGAAATAAATCCCAAAGCAAGTTTATTCTGCCTTGAGATTTATGATTTATTGGGTATTACACAGTTATTTCTTCACCCAATCCTCCAAATCCTTCTTGGTTGCTCGATTCAGCAACTTGCCTTCCTTCCAGGTTACATCAGGATAAGCGACTTTCAGATCTTCGCAAGCTTTCTTGATGCTGCTGCCGCCAGAGGTGGCGAAGGGGATGACGGTCTTGCCCTTAAAGTCGTATGCCTCCATGAAGGTGTTGATGATTGTCGGGCAGGTGTACCACCAGATGGGGAAGCCGACGTAGACGACATCATAGTCCTGCATATTCGTCAGTTTGTCTGTGATGGCAGGACGCGATGACTTATCCTGCATCTCCACTGAAGAACGGCTCTGCTTGTCACGCCAATCAAGGTCTGCATCTGTATATGGCTGTGTTGGTTTGATTTCGTGTAGTGTTCCACCCGTCACTTCTGCTAACTGCTGTGCCACACCTTTTGTCGTGCCTGTGGCTGAAAAATAGGCGACTAATACTTTATTCATGTCTTTACTCTCCTTTTTTTGTGAACAGGCACTCTGGCTCATTGTCAAGAGTGCCACCAACATCATTAGGATATTCTTCATGTCCTTTCGTTTATACGCTCTTTCCTAATTCGTATGCTTCCTGTAGTTTGGCATTTCCATCGATTTCGCGTGCATCATTTACACCACCGCAGAAGAGAGTGCCAGCCAGATGACTCTTTGGATAGCAGTCAATCCAACCAGTTAGACCAGCCTCGGCCCTCTTTGGCGTTTGTTCTTCATCCTCGGCTGCCGTTGTCAGCAGATAGACATCACGGAACTGATAATCCAGTTCATACATAGCGTTCATGCGGTCTATGAGTGTCTTCATCTGTCCACTCATCTCGTAATAGTAGATGGGAGTAGCCCAGCAGATGACGTC
>CADCDY010000114.1 GCA_902800245.1 uncultured Prevotellaceae bacterium | reverse complement strand
GAGGATGTCAATATCACCGATGCCGACGAAACGTTCTGGAAAGTCAATGGTCTGCGACTAAAGAATGTGACCTTGCATGGAGGTACGTATCCCTTTATGTTCTGCGAAAACGTCTTTGTCGACGGGCTCAACAGCGATTCCAAATACGTGTTCCAATATTGCAAGAATGTCGAGGTGCACAACGCCAGAATCCTGACGAAGGACTCTTTCTGGGAGTGTGAGAACATCACCGTTTACGACTCTGATTTGGACGGCGAATATCTCGCTTGGCACTCGAAGAACGTCCGTCTAGTTAATTGTCATCTGACGGGCGAGCAGTTACTGTGTTACACCCAAAACCTCGTGCTCGAAAACTGCACCTTCGACAAAGCCTGCGACCGTGTGTTCGAGTATTCTACCGTTGAGGCCGACATTCGCGGACATATCGAAAACATCAAGAATCCCACCAGCGGACATATCATTGCTGACAGCATCGGTTCTGTCACGATTGACGAACACGTCCGCCAACCGAACAATTGTGTGATTGAAATAAGAAAATGAAATACTATTTCGACGAACTCATAAATCGCAGAAACACCGGCTGCGTCAAATGGGACGAAATACCCACCACTGTGTCCGACGGTTTTCCGTCGGGCCTTGATATCCTCCCTCTCTGGGTTGCAGATATGGACTTCGCGGTAGCCCCTGCCATCCAGAAGGCCATCTTGCGTCGCGCCCAGCATCCAGTCTTTGGCTACACCTACGTACAAGACGACTATTACGACGCTGTCATCTCGTGGTTCCAGCGTCGTCACCAGTGGACCATCCAGCGCGAATGGATACAATACACTATTGGCGTCGTACCAGCTATGTCGGTAGCCATCAAGGCACTGACAATGCCTGGCGAAAAGGTGCTCATCCTCTCGCCCGACTACAACTGCTTCTTCTCTTCTGTTAAAAACAACGGTTGCGAAGTCCTCGAGAGTGTGCTGCGATTCTGTCGCAGCAATAACCGCTTCGAGGTCGACTGGCCCTCCTTCGAGGCTTGCTGTGCCGACGAGAAAACAACCGTCTTCCTTCTTTGCAACCCCCACAACCCCACAGGTCGTGTCTGGACGCGCGAAGAACTGCAACGGATGGCTGACATCTGCCACAAACACCACGTTCGCATCGTCTCTGACGAGATTCACTGCGAACTGGTGATGCCGGGCTATACGTTCTGCCCTATGGGTACTGTGGATGCTGACGCCATCATCCTCAATTCGCCTTCGAAATCGTTCAATATCGCAGGATTGATGATGGCTAACATCATCTGTCGGGATGCCGCAACCCGTCGTCGACTGAATCGTGCCATCAATATCAATGAGGTGTGCGACGTCAATTCCTTTGCTCCTGAGGCTGTCAAGGCGGCTTACAACGAGAGCGAGGACTGGATTGACGCCCTCAACATCTACATCCATGACAACTACAGAGCGCTCTGCGATTTCGCCATAGAGAATATTCCCTTCTGGCGCGTCATGCCCCTCGAAGGCACCTACCTGGTCTGGGTCGACGTCTCCAGTGCGCGTTGCGATTCAGTCGCAACCTACTGCGACCGCATCCTCCGCGAGGCCCGCGTCTGGCTGAACCCAGGCACCATGTACGGCCCGCAGTCTGGCGAAGGCTATCTCCGCATCAACATAGCCTGCCCCCGTTCACTATTGATAGAAGCATTAGAAAGAATTAAAAACATAAAGAAATGAAAAAAAGTGAAGTTAATGCATGGTCAGTCACCTGGGGTGTACTCATGGCCGTTCTTTTCTCTGCAGCTGCTGCCTACCTCGGACTAAAGGTCGGACAGGTCTTCGAGGCTGCTATTCCCATTGCGATTATCGCCGTTGGTGTGTCTGCCGCTGCCAAGCGCTCGAACGCCCTACGCGAAAACGTCATCATCCAGTCCATTGGTGCCTGTTCTGGCGCCGTTGTTGCCGGTGCCATCTTCACCTTGCCTGCCATCTATATCCTGCAGGCGAAGTATCCGGAGATGAGCGCCGATTTCCTCAAGATTTTCATTGCCTCACTACTCGGTGGTGTCTTGGGCATTTTGTTCCTCATTCCCTTCCGCCGTTACTTCGTGGAAGCACCACAGGAACAATACCCCTTCCCTGAGGCCACAGCCACCACGCAGGTGCTAAAGAGCGGTGACACGGGCGATGGCGCCACCGCTCCTGATGCGTCAGCGTCGGGTAGCTCTCAGGCCAAGCCCCTGCTCATTGCCGGTATCGTCGGTGGTCTCTACGATTTCATCGTGGCCACTTTTGGCTGGTGGAACGAAAACGTTACCTCGCGTATGATTCCCTATGGAGACGACTTAGCCGAAAAGGCCAAACTGGTGTTCAAAAACAACACTGGTGCAGCCGTCTTGGGTTTGGGCTACATCATCGGTTTCCGCTATGCACTCATCATCACGCTGGGTTCGCTGTTCGTCTGGTGGCTTGTCGTACCAGGTATGGCACTATTGTTCTCCGACACCGTGCTCAACGAATGGAATCCTGCCATCACCACAGCCGTAGGCGATATGTCGCCAGAACAGATATTTACTTCGTATGGTAAGTCTATCGGCATTGGTGCTATTGCGATGGCAGGCATCATCGGCATCATCAAGTCGTGGGGTGTCATCAAGAGTGCCGTAGGCTTGGCAACGAAAGCGACGGATGCCAGCGGGGAAACCGCTGGCCACGATGATCTGCCCTTCCGCTTCATTGCTATCGCTGCCGTCGTCACCATCATCGTCACCTTCCTGTTCTTCTGGTTTGGTGTGATGGACGGCAACGTGCTCTTTGCCGCTGTTGCCATCATCCTCACAGCAGTCATCGCCTTCCTCTTTACCACCGTCGCAGCCAACGCTATTGCCATCGTGGGCTCGAACCCTGTGTCTGGTATGACGCTGATGACGCTCATTCTGGCCTCCGTCGTGATGGTCGCTGTCGGACTGAAAGGTACGGGCGGAATGGTCGCTGCGCTCATCATGGGTGGCGTGGTCTGTACGGCGCTCTCGATGGCTGGCTCGTTCATTACTGACCTAAAGATTGGTTACTGGTGTGGTACGCAACCTAAGAAACAGGAGACCTGGAAATTCCTCGGCACACTAGTCAGCGCTGCCACCGTGGGTGGCGTGATGATGCTGCTCAACGAGACCTACGGCTTCGCTTCTGGTGCCCTTGCTGCTCCTCAGGCTAACGCGATGGCTGCCGTCATCGACCCCCTGATGAATGGTGTGGGAGCCCCTTGGCCGCTCTATGCCCTCGGTGCTGTCATTGCCGTCGTGCTGACGTTGTGCAAGGTGCCGGCACTGGCCTTTGCGCTGGGTATGTTCATTCCTATGGAACTGAACGTCCCGTTGGTCATTGGCGGTGCCATCAGCTGGTATGTCACCACCCGTTCGAAGGACGAAGCCACCAACAAGGCTCGTGGCGAAAAGGGTAACCTCCTCGCTTCCGGATTCATTGCCGGTGGTGCTTTGATGGGTGTTGTCAGTGCTCTGCTACGCTTCGGCGGCGTCTCGTTCGACTACAGCGCCTGGTGGGCTAATCCCCTCTCTGAGCTCTGCTCACTGATAGCCTACATCCTGCTCATCATCTACTTCATCCGAGCCACGAAGGTAGCAAAATAGTCCTTACGGACGGCTCTCGCCCTCGATATACTCTTCAAGGAACATGTGCTCCCCGTCATACACGGCATAGGTAAACTGACTGATCCAGTCGCCTAAAATCATCAGCCGTGTATGGCGGGCGAGTTTGATATCAAGCTCGATATGGCGGTGCCCGAAGATAAAGTAGTCGATATTGGGATGTTCCTCAATATACTTCTTGGCAAAGAGTACAAGGTGTTCCTTGTCTTCGCCCATATACACAGGCTCGTCACTCTCCTTATGCTTGATGTAGCTGTGCTTGGCCCACGTGAGTCCGAAAGCAACGCCCCAGCGGGGATGAAGTCCTGAGAAGAGCCACTGACAGAAACGGCTGTGGAAAATGGCGCGAATCAGTTTGAACGACTTGTTCGGGTCGCCCATGCCGTCGCCATGAGCCAGGAAGAACTCATGGCCGTAAATCTCAGTCGTCTCTTCCTTCTTATGCAGAATGACGCCACACTCCTTCTCCAGGTATTCATAGGCCCAGATGTCGTGATTGCCTGTAAAGTAATGCACCTCGACACCCATATCGGTCAGTTCCGACAACTTACCCAGAAAGCGGGTAAATCCCTTGGGAACGACATATTTGTACTCATACCAGAAATCAAACATATCGCCCAACAGATAGATGGCGGCAGCCTTCTCCTTGATACTGTCAAGGAAACGCACCAGTCGGCGCTCCTGCATACGCTGATGCGGAATGGCCAACGAACCCAGATGGGCATCGGAAAGGAAATAGACGTTCTTCATATTTTTGGCAGTTTGCTATTAGCTGTTAGCTTTTGGCTTATTTAGTCGAAGCCAAGTTCGACGCGTGCTTCTTCGCTCATCATGCTCTGGTCCCACGCTGGTTCGAACACGAGGTTGACGGTCGCCGAGGTAATACCCTCGACACTCTCCACCTTCGTGCGCACATCTTCCAATATAAAGTCTGCTGCCGGACAGTTCGGTGCCGTGAATGTCATATCCATCACGACGCTGCTGTCGTCCTGCACGTCAATCTTGTAAATCATCCCCAAGTCATAGATGTTGACAGGGATTTCGGGGTCGTAAACGGTTTTCAGCACGTCTACGATACGCTCTTCCAAATGGGTTTTTTCAGACTGTGTCATTTGTTTTTTCTGCTTTTGCGGGACAAAGTTACGAAAAGTTGAGAGCAAAACAAAGAAACTTGGTTATTTTTTTGCCGAGACGGAGTAATTTCGCCATCGTAGATGGCAAAGTTACGAAAAAAAATTGTATCTTTGCACGCTGAAAGATAAAAAATCAACACGATGGCCATTAAATATACCCATAAGGAAGAGCTTTGGAATGCATGGAGCCATGCTGGAGGCATCATCATGGGAGCTGCCTTCGGAGCAGTATTCCTATGGATGGCGTTTCGAGGGGAGAATCCCTGGGCGCGTCTGGGCGTCTGTCTCTACCTCTTTGGAATGCTGGCAAGTTATGTCACCTCCACCGCCTATCATACCCTGCTCCGACGCTCGAAATGGAAGGAACGCCTGCGCCATTGGGACCATGCCGCCATCTATTGGCACATTGCAGGTTCCTACTCTCCCCTGACGCTGGTGGCTTTGCGTACACAGGGCTATTGGGGCTGGGGACTATTCACCTTCGTATGGACGTGTGCCATCGTCGGTACCGTCATCAGCTTCATCCGCCTCAAGGAACATTCCAACATCGAGACCTTTTGCTTCGTCGGCATGGGACTAAGCGTCCTCGTGGCCTTCAAACCCCTTATCGACTCCGTATCGACAGCGGCCTTCATATGGATTGTCGCCGAAGGCGTGTGTTACATTACCGGTGCCGTCTTCTATTCGTTCAACAAACGGCGCTACATGCACTCTGTATTCCACTTTTTCGTACTCGCCGGTTCGCTATGCCACATCATTGCCGTCTGGGACGTACTGATGGAGTATATCTAAACATTTACACGACCTATGAACACAAAAAACTTATGATTAGAAAAGCAAACAAAAACGACATCCCGCGCATCATCGACCTGCTACACCAAGTGGATATGGTGCATCATGTGATACGCCCAGACCTGTTCAAGCCGAACACAACCAAATATAACGAGCAACAACTGGAAGCCCTGCTCGATGACGACAGTAAACCCGTCTTCGTTTTTGAAGACGGAACCATATTGGGTCATGCCTTCTGTATGGTTACAGAGGTCAGGGATGACAAGTTGCTACAGGACATCAAGACGTTGTACATTGATGACATCTGCGTGGACGAAAAGGCCCGCGGCAAACACGTCGGAAAGGCCCTGTATGAATATGTTCGCGACTACGCCATTTCAATAGGCTGTAACAACATTACCCTGAACGTATGGGAAGGAAACCTCCCTGCATTAAACTTTTATAGGAACATGGGCATGAAAGTCCAGAAAACAACAATGGAAATACTATTGTGATATGATACGATTGGAGAAATACCGGGTTTGGTTATTATTAGCCGTCCTTACCATTTGCGGAACGGCCAGCTTCGCCTCATGTTCTTCCAATGAGGATAACGCTACAGAGCAGCGCAAAATATCAACTATTGCTGATATGGTTTGGGCTTTCTGTCAGGCCAATCCAGGCGGATTCACACTTGACATCCGCACGATGATGGTGCCGACGGAAGGAATAGCCGTCAGTTATGCAGCTACCCAGAACAGCCATTCGCGTGACCAACTCCACAAGGTGGTAAGCCATGCCTTGCAGCACGACGGCTATGTAGGCGGTTGGTACAATAGTGAGGATGGCTTTTATTACTTCGATAGTACGAAGCTATTCCCAGAGAACGACCTGAAAGGTGCTATCCAGTTCGGAAAGGACAATGGCCAATCCTCCGTTTTCATCCTGTCAACATCTACAGACCTTCCCATCTATGGCAAAGTAGCGGAGATTCTGGATCGAGGAACTATCCTCTTTGGTACTACAGGTGACTACCGCCCGTTATCATTCTGCGAACCCGATGGAACTTATTGGGGTTTTGGTATTGAGGTTGCAAAGGAAATAGCAAATAAGTTGGGGGTAGCACCAGAGTTCAAAAAGACCTCATGGCCTACGCTGACAGCCGATGTATTGACGGAGCCTCAGTTGTTCGACCTCGCTATTGGTGGTATCACCATCACCGATGCCCGACGTGAGACCATGCTCATGAGCGACGGTTATCTGGCTAACGGCAAGACCATCCTTTGCCGTGCTTCGGATGCAGACCGCTACCAGTCGTTGGCCGACATCGACAAGTCCGAAGTCCGTGTGATGGTGAATCCTGGCGGACTGAACGAGAAGTTTGCCAACGAGAACCTGACGCACGCCACCATCATCGTTCATCAAAAAAACGAGGAAATACCAACACTTGTTGCTGAAGGTGCAGCCGACGTGATGATAACGGAGATTACAGAGGCTCCATATTATGTGCAGGCCGACTCCCGTCTTGCTGCTCCACTATTGGACAAGCCTTTCAATCACGGTGAGATTGGTGTACTCATGAAGAAAGGGCAGGAGGATCTGTTGCAGATGGTGAACAATGTCATCCGTCAGATGAAATCAGATGGCTCACTTCGTAAACTACATGAAAAGTATGGGCTTGTATATGCCTACTAATAGGTGCCAAAATCGAGCCTTTACACGCAAAATATAATAGTATGCGAACTCCACTAGCAAGACGCCTGCTCTGTCTGATGCTCACTTGGACGGTGGGCACAGGGTGTCTTTGTGCTCAAGAGATTGTGGAGCATCAAGGCAACCATTACACCATTCACACAGATGCATTGGAGCCTGATGGGGAGATGACACTGCTCGATGTGTTGCAGATTTGTCCGGAATTCATGACCATCGACGGCAAGAGCATCACGGCCGACTATGTACTCACCATCGATGATATTTCTATCGGGGGAAATTGGGAAGGCATGCTGCAGAACATCAAAGCCGTAGAACTCGATGAAGTACACATTTATAACTACTCGACTGTGGCTAATGGCGACGATGGCATCTGTGGCGAAATCAACATCACTTTTAAGGATGCAGAACAGCGCGATGGGAAGATTGCCCTGACAGGCAGCACCTACGGCAATGGCAGGATGTTTGCCTCGTATGCCGAGAGTGGCGAAAAGGTCAGCGTAAGGGGTATGCTGAACAC